>JAFGGT010000034.1 GCA_016930445.1 Candidatus Methanofastidiosia archaeon
CACTCAACAAGGTATCCGAAGGATTCAAGTATGTCGATCAATTCAGTGTCACATGAATGCCCTGGTGAGCGAAAGGATGTTATATCCTTCCCGGTCACTTCTTCCAGGATCCTTGTGGATTCCTCTACCCTTCTATATTTTTCTTCATAGTCTAAAGAATAAAGCGGTTCGAGGTGATAGAGTGAGTGATTCCCCACCTCATGGCTTTCGGATATCAGCTTTACAGCATCAGGCCTCATCTTGGCAACATTGCCCGTTACGAGGAATGTTGCCTTGACGCCATATTGCTCAAAAATATTCAATAATATCGGTATTCCCTCGTCAATACCCCTGTATGTGTTCAATACTGGGGGAAAATCCCTTTCCGTGTCCACTGTGAAGATGACATAAGTGCCATGGGCATCTTCTGCCAGGGAAAAGTATGCGCCCAGGCATATGGCCAAAATCATGCCAATTGACAAGATTATCAGTTTTTCTTTGGTCCTCATCGTGACATCTTCTTGTAGATGTAGAATCCGATTATTAGAATGGCAGCGGCCGCCGCTGATAAATACAGGTAAGGGGTGATGCCTTTGTCATCTTCTTCGATCTCTACTAGCACTATCTCACCTGTGTTGTTCCCTTCGTTTGATTCTATCAGGAGGTCATTAGGGTCGATTATATAGTTCATTATCTCCTTTTCAGATTCTATGCTGAAGCTGGTCAGAGGGCCTACAATTTGGCTGCTGCCATCGGCAAAGCTCAACTGTACCTCGACGGGTATCTCCAGCATATTACTATATAATATTATTATATTATACTGTCCGTCCTCTCTTGTCGAATATCCAGGAGCTGCATCTGGCATTGTGCTTGTCGATACCAATGTCTCGAAAATCTGGTCCAGGCCGGTATCAGGGTATGCATCTTCGAGCTCCTCTCTCAATATGTCCTTTGAGATGATGCCATATTGGTATTTGTAATAGATATCAGAAAGAAATGAAAGGTATTCATCCTCTCCCATGCAGGTTGCGAGCATGTCCATGATTATAGGGCCCTTTATGTACACCATCATGTAGTACTCCATTCCCGATGCATACTCGTTTAGAGGCAGGTCCAATATGTTATCAAGCCCTGCGTAATTTTGTTTGTAGAGCTCAAGTAGGTAACCCTGGAAGAATCCCTCCCAGCCGTCTAGATACCGCCAGTCAAGATAGATCGCAGTGCTGTACTGGGCCAGCGACTCATCTATGAAAGAGTCCATGAACTCGTCATTGCCCACTACGGAGTACCACCATTGATGCGCAGTTTCGTGAGCAACGATAATCTCTAGGTCAAAGGGGTCCCCATAACCCTCATAATAATCCGAATCGATGAAGATCAATTGTGGATACTCCATCCCGGCACCGACGCCTAGATGTGTCTCTACAAGGGTGTAGCTATCGTAGGGATAGTCCCCATATATCTCCTCATAGAGTGTTAACGCCTCTATTGCATATTCCAGCACTTCGCTGCCAGCCGACCTATGCCCGGAGGTGAAATAGGAGCTTACCAGAACGTCTCCATGCTCCGCTCTGACCATACTGAAGTCGTCTGAACATACAAAGGCAAAATCCCTAGAGAGAGGCGCCTCTATCAGGTACTCATAATATTCTCCGTTCTCATACTTCTTTGATATGTGTCCCGAGCATGCGAGATCCCATTCCCTCTTTAGCATCAGCTCGACCTCCCAATCCGCCGTTTCAGAGAAGAAAGGGTCGCCTATGGACGTAAATGGATACAATGCCCACCCGCCCGGCAGATTGACACATGCTATCGGAAAGCAGTTTGCTGCATAGATGATGTTTTCGTAGTGCCCGAATCTGTTCAATGTCTCGGGTATCTTTATATCTAGGTCCAGTATGATGGTCTCATAGTCCCCGCTCTCAAGTGGGTTGTCAAGGATCACCTTGAGGAATATCTCGTCCTCGATGGAATATTCATGGTCCCTAACTGTCACATTTATGTATCCTGGATCGAATCCGCTTGGATAGCTCTTTAGGATATCGTCCACAGGAAGGTCAAAGGTGTCCCTAAATGCGTTTGCGTATAGATAGAAGTAGACCTCATCGATCTCATCGGCCCCCTGGTTGTAGTATCTGATGACCTCCTTGCCAGATATGCTGTAATTATCTGTATCTACAACGATGTCTAGCCTATACTCTGTCATATCGTCCTCTTCCAGGGCCATTGAGTTCTGAGGAATTGTCATGGAAATGGCCAGCAATATCAATAAAAGTGAAATCTTCATCGGAAAAGATATCTCTCACTTAGAATAAATATTTTTTTAAACTGGCACAATAAATCAACAATGATTCAAATGAAACTGTACTTCTTGGGCACGGCGGGTTCAAAACCGACTCTGGAAAGGAATCCTCCATGCATTGCCTTGGCATTCAGGAAGGATGTCATACTCTTCGATTGTGGAGAGGGCAGCCAGAGGCAGATGATAAAAAGGATAAAGCAGTCAAAAATAAAAAGGATCTTCATAACGCATTTTCATGGGGACCATTATCTTGGCCTGCCCGGATTGATCATGACGATGTCGCTCAATGACAGGAAGGACCCCTTGGAGATATATGGTCCAGAAGGAACCATCGAATTTTTAAGCAATCTATTTCGCTCTGGATATATGGAAATAGGGTATGAACTGATGATAAGGGAACTTAAAGAGGATACCCTTGAGTTTGAAGGATACTCCATAAAATCATTTCCAGTCGACCATGGTGTCCCTTCGCTGGGATTCATATTCATGGAGGATGATAGGAGGGGCGCTTTTAACACCGAAAAGGCCAAGGAGATAGGACTGGAGGGAAAGATGTTCTCCCTCCTCGAGGAAGAGGGCGAGCTAGAGGTCAGCGGAAGAATAATCAAGCTGGGGGATGTGACGGGAAAAGGGAGACATGGAGTGAGAATTACATATTCTGGCGATACGAGGCCCGTGAAATTTCCTTCAGAGGCAAAGGGGTCAGATGTATTGATCCATGAGGCTACGTTTCTTGAGGATTCGGAAAGGAAGGAGACATACCACAGCACAGTAAAGGAGGCTTGCGAGGCCGCGGATGCGATTGGTGCAGTAAGGCTCATCCTTACCCACATAAACTCCAGATACGCTCAGTCTGAGATCGAGGCGGAGGCAAAGAGGCATTTTGGGAACGTGGCCATTGCCGAAGACCTGATGGAGGTTGAGATATAATTATTTAATGTTCTATGAGGGTATATTATATTATTAAGTAATTCTATCTTGTGCAAAAATTTTATATAATACATTCACAACAAGTTTTGCACCGAAAACCTTTTAAATAGCATTTTAAGAATCTCTCACTATCAGTGGATGTTGATAATCCATATAGTGAAGGAATGTAATGTCGTTAAGATTATATTCCTGATTATTATCGAAGAATGAATTTAATCAATATTTTAAGAAAGTAAAGGGGATGTAAGCATGGGAAATACTAGCGGTCACAGAAACAAACCGAGATCAGGATCATTAGCCTATACTCCTAGGAAGAGAGCAAAGAGCTCAATATCAAGAAATACCACTTTCACAGAATCAGATAAAGTGAAACTGCTGGGTTTTCCTGGATACAAGGCTGGAATGACCCATGTCCTCAAACAGGACGATAGGCCTCATGCCATCACCAAGGGAAAGGAGATATTCGTACCAGTCACGGTCATCGAGACCCCTCCAATTGTAATATGCGCGATCAGGGGATATGCCAATACTTCCGATGGGGAGAAGGTAGTGACCGAGCATTGGGCTCCAAACCTTTCTAAGGACCTTGGTAGATTGCTTTGTGTGCAAAAGAAGGTTCATGATTTTGCAGCATTTGAAAGTAGTATGAGTGAAGGCAAGATCGATGACATAAAGGTGATCATATACACTCAGCCAAGACTTATCAAGCTCAAGAAGAAGCCAGACCTTATGGAATGTGGCGTGGGCGGCAAGTCTTTGGAAGAGAAGATCAAGTTCTGTAAGGAGCTCATGGGCAAGGAGGTCAGAGTTCAGGACGTGTTCGAGGGCGGAAACATGGTAGATGCCAGCGGGATCACAAAGGGAAAGGGATTCCAAGGCCCTGTAAAGAGATGGGGCATCACTATCCAGAACAGAAAGGTGAACGATGCGCGCAGGCACGTGGGATGCATAGGCCCATGGAACCCGTCAAGGACCATGTGGACAGTGGCGATGGCAGGGCAGCTCGGATACCAACAGAGGACCGAGTTCAATAAACGTATACTTCGCGTTCACGCACTCGATGAGGTGAATGTCACTCCAGATGGCGGATTCTTGCACTATGGTGTACTTCATTCTGATTATGTTCTAGTAAGGGGTTCGATACCTGGGCCTACCAAGAGATTGGTGAAACTCAGGGATGCCATTAGGCCACCGAGGCACATGCCGGTCGGAAAGCCACAACTGACGTTCATATCCACGTCTTCCGGACAGGGTGATTGATCATGAAGTGCAATGTTTATTCATTAGATGGAAAGGTCTCTGGCACTATGGATGTGCCAAAGGTATTCTCCACGGAGTTCAGACCCGACCTCATTAGACGTTCAGTCTTGTCAACGATGTCGCTCAGGACCCAATCATATGGGCCAGACCCATTGTCAGGCAAGAAGACCAGTGCAGAATCCTTGGGTAAGAACAGGGGTATAGCAAGGCTTCCAAGGATGAAGTCGGGCCCAAGGAGAGGAGCTTTCGTTCCTCAGACGGTCGGAGGCCGAAGGGCACACCCCCCTAAGGTCGAGAAGATCATAAGGGAGAAGATCAACAAGAAAGAGAAGAGGCTCGCGCTCATGTCAGCAATTGCCGCTTCAGCCAATCTGGAAAAGGTGAAGGAGAGGGGCCATAAGTTCGAGAATGCCTTAGCATTACCACTTATTGTAGAGGATGACCTTGAGACCATCAAGAAGACCAAGGAGACAAGGGAGGTCTTCAAGATACTGGGCATATGGGAGGATATCCTTAGGGCCAGGGAAAAGAAGATCAGGGCTGGAAAAGGCAAGGCCAGGGGTCGCAGATACAAGCGTAAGAAGGGACCTCTTGTAATAGTCTCTAAGAACCAGGGCATCTATATGGGAGCCAGGAATCATCCAGGTGTCGACATAGTGGAAGTGGAAAAGCTCTCCACCGAGCACTTGGCGCCAGGAAGCGAGGCAGGAAGACTGGTCATCTGGACTAGGTCTGCCGTAGAGATGCTTGACAAGATGTTCGGAGGTAATTGAAATGGACCCATATGACATAGTCTTCTACCCGCTCATAACTGAAAAGACAGTATCCATGATGGAAAAGGAGAACAAGCTCGTATTTATCGTCTCAAGGAAGGCCAAAAAGCCTGATATCAAAGATGCCATTGAGAAACTCTATGAGATCGAAGTTGAAAGGCTCTCAGTGCTCATACAGCCTGATGGCAGGAAAAGGGCACTGGTCAAGCTCAGGGAAGAATATCTTGCCGATGAAGTCGCGACCAAGATGGGGGTATTCTAAATGGGTCATCGTATCAGGGCACAGAAGAGAGGAAGGGGATCGATAAAGTACCGTACCTCTAACAAGTACAAGACGTGCATTCACTATTCAAAGGACAATGATGGACTTCAGGCAGTTGTGCTGGATATCAAGCACGACTCCACAAGGACATGCCCTATCATGAAGGTAAGGTTCGAGAATAGTAATGAGGATTTCCTCATCGCGCCAGAGGGCATAAAGGTCGGGGATGACATACTGATCAGGAAGGAAGGAAAGATGTCTGTCGGAAATGTGATGAATCTTTCCAACATACCAGAAGGTACGTTCATACACAACATCGAGAACAGGCCTGGTGACGGCGGAAAGCTTGTCAGGTCGGCCGGGACATTTGCAACGGTCGTATCCCATGACGCAAGCAAGACGGTCGTCCAACTTCCCTCAAAGGTGATGAAGACATTCAATTCAAATTGCAAGGCCACAGTAGGCATAGTAGCTGGCGGGGGCCGCCATGAGAAGCCCTTCGTGACTGCGGGTAAGAGACAACACTTGCTGAAAGGCAGGCCTGTCATATATCCGAGGGTCTCAGCAACGGCAATGAACGTCGTTGACCATCCGTTTGGTGGCGGAGGCCATGACCATGCCGGTAGGCCAACTACAGTATCAAGATCAAGGCCACCAGGTAGAAAGGTGGGCCAGATAGCCGCCAAGAGGACAGGGAGGAGAAGGTAATGGCGAGAAAGAAGTTTATATTTAAGGGCTTAGAGCTCGAGGACCTGCAAAAGATGCCGATGCAGGACTTCATATCTATCATCCCCTCTAGACAGAGAAGGTCTCTTAACAGGGGCTTTTCAGATAAGCAGAAGAAGCTGCTTCTAAAGCTTAGAAAGGCCAAAGATACCATGGATGAAGGGAAGAGGACGATCGTGAGGACTCATTGCAGGGACATGATAGTGCTGCCTGAAATGGTGGGACTGACTGTAGGCATATACAATGGAAAGGAATTCAAGGTCGTTGAATTGATGCCGGAAATGATAGGACACTTCTTTGGGGAGTTCGCACTTTCAAGAGGAAAGGTAAAGCACAGCTCACCTGGTGTAGGCGCAACCAAATCCTCGATGTACGTTCCACTCAAGTAAGGAGATGAAGATATGTCCAATTATTCGTGTTACAAGAAGCTGGATGACACCAAGACAGCAAAGATATTTGGGAGACATATAAACATCTCTCCCAAACATGCGGTGGAAATTTCAAGGGAGATCAAGGGCATGAAGCTCTTGGATGCCAAAAAGTACCTGGAAGAGGTAATCGAGAAGAAGAAGGCAGTAGCCTTCAGGCGATACAATACGAAGGTGGGCCACAAGAGAGGCCTTGTGGGCTGGGACGCAGGAAGGTATCCAGTGAAGGCAAGCAAGAACTTCATTAAACTTCTCAATGAGCTTCAGGCAAATGCCGAGTACAAGGGCCTTGACTCCAACAACCTTAGGATAATACACGCCTCTTCCTACAAGGGCAGGATAATCCCAGGATGGATACCCAGGGCCTACGGGAGGGCGTCGCCCTACAACCACGTGCTGATCAATGTGGAACTTATAGTGGAGGAGAGATAATGGCCATTGAGAGACGATTCATCGAAGAGAACATAAAGAACGCAAGCATTGACGAGTACTTGGCCAAGTCACTCGAAAGGGCCGGATACGGCGGTGTAGAGATAAAGAGAAGCCCGCTCGGAACAAGGGTCATAGTCCAGGTAGAGACACCTGGGATCGTAATAGGACGAAAAGGCAGGTCCATAAGGAAGCTTACCACGGACCTTGAAACAGCCTTTGGCCTGGAAAAGCCCCAGGTAGAAGTGGAGAATCTGCCAAAGCCCGAGTTCAACGCAAATGTCATGGCCAACATGCTGGCTGCAGACCTCGAGAAGGGGCTACACTTCAGGAGGGCGGCCTACTTCCTTCTTAGGAAGATCATGAACTCAGGTGCCAAGGGCGTCGAGATAATAATATCTGGAAAGCTGACCGGTGAGAGATCAAGGTCGGTCAGGTTCTATCAAGGTTATATTAAGAAGTCTGGCAATCCAGCGCTCGAGAACGTATCGACAGGTTACGCAACCGCGAAGAGGAAGCTTGGAGCCA
This sequence comes from Candidatus Methanofastidiosia archaeon, assembly GCA_016930445.1. GTDB lineage: Archaea > Methanobacteriota_B > Thermococci > Methanofastidiosales > NM3 > JAFGGT01. The sequence continues at coordinate 7,618 of JAFGGT010000034.1, forward strand.
TTGGAATAAGGGTAAAGATAATGCCTGAGAACATTGTGCTTCCGGACGAGATAGTCATCAAGGACATACACATTGAACCGACCGCCCCAGCTCAGAAGGAGATCGTCGAGGTGGCCGCGGAGATAATCGAGGAAGAGCTTCCGCTTGACGAGGAATTCGTCGAACCCGCCCCGGACACCTCAGAGCTGGACGAGGGAAAAGAGGAACCCCTAGAGGATGCAGAGGCAGCTGTAGAAGAAGCTGTAGAAGAAGCTG
>JAFGGT010000004.1 GCA_016930445.1 Candidatus Methanofastidiosia archaeon
CAGACGCGGCAACCCATTGCTATGAGTGCGGCGGTGCCTATGTAGACCGCATCGGCCCCCAGGGCTATTGCCTTCGTGACATCCGCGCTGCTCCTGATGCCACCGCTCGCTATGACCGATATCTCGTTCCTGATACCGTGATCCCTGAGCTTCTCGTCAATGCTTGCGATCGCCGCCTCGATGGGTATTCCCACATGGTCCCGGAGCACCTTGGGCGCCGCCCCGGTGCCGCCCCTGAAACCGTCCACTACGACTGCATCTGCGTCAGCCCTGGCTATACCGGCAGCTATTGCCGCGGAGTTGTGCACGGCCGCTATCTTCACGAAGACCGGTTTTTCCCAATTGGTGGCCTCCTTGAGCCCTCTCACAAGCTGGGCCAGGTCCTCGATGCTGTAGATGTCGTGATGCGGGGCCGGGCTGATGGCGTCGGAACCCTCTGGTATCATCCTCGTCCTGGATATGAGCTTGTCCACCTTCTCGCCAGGCAGATGCCCCCCGATGCCGGGTTTGGCTCCCTGGCCTATCTTTATCTCTATGGCAGCACCCCTGTTGATATAGTCGGGATTTACCCCGAACCTGCCTGACGCCACTTGAACGATGATGTTGTCAGTATAGTCGTGCAGTGCCTTATTTAGCCCGCCTTCGCCCGTTCCCATGTAGGTGCCTACATTTCTAGCGGCCTTTGCGAAGCTGAGCTGTGTGTTCAGGCTCACTGCCCCATAGCTCATATGAGCTATCATTATCGGGGTCTCAAGCTTTATGTTGGGCGAGAGCTCCGTCTTTAGCTCCACATCGTCCCCGCTCCCTGAGAACTCTATCCTCTTAGGCTTCTTGCCAAGATAGACCCTTGTCTCCATAGGCTCCCTCAAGGGGTCGATGCTAGGATTCGTTATCTGGCATGCGTCTAGGAGCAGCCTGTCGAATATGGGAGGGTAGTCCCTCACATTTCCCATGCCGCCAAGTATTACCTTTCCTGTCCGCGCCTGATTGTAGATGTCCTCCCTGACCTCCTCGCTCCATATGGGATGGGCCCTGTAGGGGGTGGATACCTTCTCGATCTTGATGGCGTTCGCGGGGCAGTAGGCAATGCACCTGTGGCAGACGACGCAATTGTTCGGATATGTGAGTATCCTATCGCCGCTTTTCCTGAAGACGCTGTATGAGCAGTTCTCTATGCACCTGCCGCAAAGCCTGCATTTAGCGTTGTCGACCGTGACATCATAATTGGGCGGCGTGTAATGTGAGCTCATCACGGCACCCCCAGCTTCTCGACCACAGGTTCACCAGCGGTTGGGTACGTGATGTCCGAGACATTAGGCTCCATTGACCTTATCGCGGCCTCCTCGCTCGACACGTACACGGTGTTCCCCTTGTGCCCGAGTACAAGCGGCCTAAGCTTGATCCTGTCCGTCAAGGCTATGAATCCCTCGCTCCTGGCCACTATTATGGCGAACGGGCCGTTGAGCTCTGCGGAGGAGTAGGCCATCCTCAGCGCCGTATGATTCATCCTTTGCCTCTCTGGCATGACGTCTATGTCCTTCCAGAACTTGGGTGCCAGTGCCTTGCCCGCAAGCTCGGGGGAGAGGCCGTGCTTCCTGACCAAGAGATCAAAGAGATATGTGACGACCTCGGTGTCTGTAAGCATGTTGCAACTATAGTCAAAGCTTTCGACATAGCGTTTGTTGGTCCCGTAGGACGTTATCTCGCCATTGTGGACCACACTCCAGTCAAGCAGGCCGAACGGGTGGGCGCCTCCCCACCATCCTGGGGTGTTCGTTGGATACCTATTGTGCCCTATCCACATATAGGCGTCGTAATCTTGAATATTATAGAAATCGGCCACTTCCTCTGGCCATCCTGCGGCCTTGAAGATGCCCATGTTCTTCCCCGATGAGAATACCAAGGACCCCTCCCTCTTGGAGTTGATCCTCATGACCATCTTGACGATAGCATCCTTCTCGTCGTAATTGTGTCCCAGAAGCTTGCGAGTGTCTGGTTTGAAGAAGTACCTGTATGGTATCTGTTCCCTCTCAAAGGTACGTATGTCGTTAGTGGGGATCTCCTCAGAGTACACGATGTAGCCCCATCTCTCGATCTCTTTCTCTACCTGTACCTTTGCCTCCTTCATGTTGTCAAGGAAGACGTGTAAGGCATAGTAGTCCTCATAGTCCGGATATATGCCATATGCTGCGAATCCTGCTCCCTGGCCATTTCCCCTCTCGTTCATTATCGAGAGGCCCCTCTTTATTGCTGTGCCATCGACCTTCTTCCCATCCTTGTTCAACAGCCCAATTATACCGCACATTCATACACTACCTTGCAAATTAAGATATAAAATCAAAAGATGTAGCATCTGTTCGATACTACGCTGACTCTTTCCCGTCTTTCTCGGTTATTTATAAATTTTATTGTAAAAATATAGAAAATAAGAGAAGAATTAGACATTCAGAAATCTTTGAAGCTCCCAGTTGCACACCTGGACACTGTATTCCTTCCATTCTGCCTTCTTGGAGATCATGAACTCCCTGAATGCAATGTCGCCCAACGCCTTTCTCATCTCTTCGCTGTTTTCCAATTCATGCAATGAATCGAGAAGCGATGCCGGCAGGCTGCATATCTTGCTATCGGAGCACTTCTTCTCATCATAGTGGTAGATGTTCTCATGAAGCTCCTCGCCAGGGTCGATCTTTTTCCTGATCCCGTCAATACCTGCGGAGAGCATGGCAGCGAATGCCAGGTATGGGTTGCACGACGGGTCCGGGGAACGTAGCTCCACCCTTCTTGTCTTGTTGTTGGCAGCAGGTATCCTTACGAGCGATGAACGATTCATCCTTCCCCACGTTATGTATATGGGGGCCTCGTACCCAGGCACAAGCCTCTTGTATGAGTTCACTGAAGGATTCGTGATCGCCGTCAATGCCCTGGAGTGGTGCAAGAGGCCACCTATGTAGTGGTAGCACAGCTCCGAGAGCTCGCCGTTTTCCGAGAACAGATTCTGTTTCGTCTTTGTGTTGTAAAGTGATTGATTCGTGTGCATGCCACTTCCCGCCTTTCCCGTAAAGGGCTTGGGCATGAAGGTAGCGACCTTGTCGTACATCCGTGATATGATCTTGACTATGTACTTATAGGTTATCACCTGGTCCGCGATTGAGACTGCGTCACCGAACTTGAAACCTATCTCATGCTGTCCTTCCCCCACTTCGTGGTGGCTGCACTCAAAATCGATTCCCATGCTCATCATGGCCATTGCGCTGTCCTTCCTTATGTCGGAGGCCAGGTCAAGAGGCGAAAAGTCGAAGTATCCACCATTGTCGTGCGGCACGTAGCCCTTATCGGTCTTCTCGAGAAGGTAGAACTCGAGCTCGGGCCCCACATTGAAGGCCACATCCTTGCCTAGCGTCTCTTGCATATAATGGATGGATCTCTTTAGCACATACCTTGGGTCGCCGCCGAATGGGGACTTGCCATCGTGTGTGTAGACGTCGCATATTATCCTTGCAGCCCTGGCTGGCCCGTCGCTCCATGGGAATATGCTGAATGTGCTCAAGTCGGGCCTGAGCATCATATCTGATTCCTGGATACGGGTATACCCTTCCACTGAGGAACCGTCGAACATGATGCCATCGTCTATGATGCCCTCTAGAAGGTGCGATGGCACGGCCATGCTCTTTACCGTTCCATTTATGTCGACAAATTGCAATCTAATGAATTTGACATTCTCTTTTTCCATCGTTGTGATCACTTGCTCGAACTGTGAGTCCAAAAAGCTCACCTCATGTTTTTTGCAGAGAGATAAATGTACATCTATATAAAGTTTTTGGTTTACAAATGGATAAAAAGTAGATTAATTAATGTATGAATGTAAAGAAATGAAAGAGAGAGATAGGGGATTGATGATTAATAGTACTAATAATAAAATATAAGAATGTGGAAGTTAACAATTAACAATCTTCATTGAAAGCGAATAATATTATATATGGTGAGTTCATGGAACAAGGGCTAGAGGAAAGGATTATTGATTATCTAAAGGAAACGGATGCAGGCGCAACTGCTAGCGAGATATCGAGGGCGTTGAACATAAATAGGATGACGGCAGTGAAATATCTCGAGGTCATGAGAGCGACCGGCCTTGTAGATTTCAGAAAGGTCGGAATGGCAAAACAGTATTTCGGTACTACGAATCTCTCTTACGCCCAGGCGGCCCTGCTACTCCAGGCCAAGCAGCTTATAAAATCTATCGAAAAGGTCGATGACCACCTTGAGATCTTCAGGGACACCATATCCAATCATCTTGAGATAATAAGGTCATACAAGAAGAAGGATAGGGAAAGATTTATTGAGATACTTACAGAAGCAGAGGATAGATTGAACAAATGATTTATACACCTAAGGCGTAGATGGCATATGAAAAGGTCGAACTTGATTGTTATCCTATTACTTATCGGGGTGCTTCCAGGTCTCTGCACCTCTGAAGAGGCCAGCCCAACAGTGACCATACTTAACGATCCCTTGGCCATACCCGGACAGGAATATACGGTAGATGTCACAATATCAGGCGCCTACATAGAGAACTCCGTGCTTGAGATCGATTTTGAGACGGCCCCGGGTTGGGGCTACACGGAGCAGGGTTACTTTGATTTCACAGTCTCAAGACATGAGATAGACGTACTACAAGCAGATGAGACCTTGACATTGACATTTGTCATGACCATCAGCGGCGAGGCGGCCGAGAAGAGCTATACCATACCTATCATATTCTATGGAAAATCAGGCGAATGTGAGAGCGGTTGCGTTCCGTTCAGGTCCGAACACTCGTTCTCCCTGAGCATTCTGTACCCGGAAAGGGCTGATGAGAGGGAAGTGATGGCGGATAGCGCATTCGATGAGGAGAACTACTCCCTGGCAAAGATGTACTACGAGCAGGCGAAGACACTGTACGAGGCGCTCGAGAACAGCGCAAAGGCAAGTGAGATGGCAGCTGCCATTGAGGATTCGCAGACAGGGATCCTTGCCTCACAGCTTTACGGCACTGGTCTGTCCAAGTACAACGCGGGGAACAAGGAAGGCGCCCTGACGGACTTTCTCGCCTCAAAGGAGAAGTATGAGGAGATTGGGAATTCGGACAAGGTCCTTGAGCTTGAGGACCTTATCGAGAGCTGCCAGGCCAACGGCAATGGAGAGCCGCCAATAGACGAAGGTGATGGGGGATTGGGCAATTCCCTTCTCATCCTTGTGGGCGTTGGGCTAGTCATCGGCATAGCGGTGGTCGGAATCCTAATAAAATATAAATAGTAAATGCAAAATGATATCTTATGCGAAAATTCCTCATCATCATCCTTGCCCTGCTTATCATGTTGCCAGCAACGACCGAGATGCTAGCGGCCGATGACCCTTACGAAGAACCCACAATAACTGTAGAGGTCCCCTCATCAATAACGCCAAATTCTGACATTTCCATCAAGATAAACATCAAGAACACCACCGGGACCAGGATGTGGAGGTCAAAGGTATATATTGACACCATCAGCATACCCAGCAACATCAGACAATACCTTGAGTTCTTTGAGACGGAGGAATATCTTACCAGGCACCTCGTGATACAGGGGCTAAAGGACGTCCTGTACCCAGATGAGGAGGTCGACCTGGCCTTTAGGATCAAGGCGAACAGCCAGATACCTGCGGTCACCATACCCATATACATAGTCTTGGAAACAGAGATAGGGCTCTGTGAGGAAGGCTGCGCTCCCTACAGAAGGACTGTCGAATATGAAGTGGTCGTGATAAGGGACGACCCCAATCTGTTCCTCGAGCTGGACCTTGACGAGGCAAGGCTCAATGTCGGCGACTGTTACATAGCAAAGGGAAACTTCACAGTGGGGCATACTATCGAGAACACTTCGCAGACCACTGCTTTCAATGTAAATCTGTCAGTTGCGAACTCCGAGATACCGCTATCTACCACGATAACCCCCCAGATGCCACTTGCGAACATAAAGCCCGGCAACTCCACAACGGGGCTCATATATGTGGCAACAGGCAATCTCTCTCCCGGCACCTATACTATCACAGTGGACCTCTCATACCGCGATTATTATGGAAAGGCATTCTACACTTCTGACACTTTCAAGATCGTTGTCGTGAGCACAGCCTATGAGCTTCTGGAGGAGGGCGAACTTTACCTCCTCTCCTGCAGCTACCAAAACGCGATATCCGCCTTCGAGAGCGCTATGGCCCTCTACGAAGAGGTGGACTATCAGGAGCTCGCCGAGAGGTGCTACCGAAGGATAGAGCTCATCAATGGCATAATCTTGTTCAAACAGGCCCAAAGCTATTATCACTTGGGAGATTACGAGAGCGCTTCGGACACCTATGCGCTTTCGAAACAGCATTATGAGAACGCCAACGACTGCACCGGCACAAGCCTCTGCCAGGATGCCATCAACGCCATAGAGAACAATCCTACGCCGCCTGCTAACGGCGGGAACGGAGGACATGGCGGGGGCCTTACGACACTAGACCTATCCTTGGTGTTGGTGATAATCGTGCTTGCGGGAGTGGTCGTGATACTCTTAGTCGGCAAGAGAAGATGATGGGTGCGTTACGCACATGGCCTGCAAGAGGCCAATCTCTTCAAGGGCGATAGTGCTCACATTTTTTTCTTAATATTATAGAAGAGAATGAATCCAGTGGTGGAAAGTACTGGATTCATATGTTGGAGCTATTTTGTGAACAATTTATATTGCTCATCAATACTATATAAATCTTTCGGTAAAACTATACATTTACAATGATTAGGAATGCTGATTATCGTTTCGACAGTCACAAAGATTATATAACTGATGCAAAAATATGAGGAATACCATGCCCACAAACGTCACAGTAGAGTATCTCAAGGCCGAAGAGGAGTACAGGGATGCCAAGAGCGACCAAGAGAAGCTGCAAGCCCTTGAGAAGATGCTCTCCACTGTCCCAAAGCACAAGGGCACCGAAAAGATGGTGCTCCAGATAAAACGGAGGATAGCGAGGCTCAAGAAAGATGTCGAGCTGAAGGAGGCAAAAAAAGGCGGGGGCAAGGGATTCAACATCAGGAAGGAGGGCGCAGCGCAGATAGTGCTGGTAGGGCCCCCTAATTCTGGAAAGTCCAGCCTTCTAAAATCACTGACCAACGCCGATGTCGCCGTTGGAGCCTATGCGTTCACCACTCTCGAACTTACTCCTGGAATGCTTGAGATAAATGACATACAGATACAGCTGGTCGAGGTCCCAGGGCTCATAGAGGGTGTCTCGTTAGGGAAGGGTATGGGGCTTCAGCTCCTATCATCCGTTCGAAGCGCAGATGCGCTGATAATCGTGCTCGATTCCAGCATATCCCCAATAGCCCACCTAAAGACCACCTTGCAGGAGTTGGAGTCAAGCGGTATCAAGGTGAACAAGAGAAGGCCCGACATAGAGGTCAAGAAGAAGGCCGTCGGGGGAATTGAGATTGTGGGCGCAAAGCACATAAACGCAGACCTCAGGGACGTCAAGGAGATCCTAATAGACTTCAGGGTCTCGTCAGGGCTCTTGATAGTGAGGGAGGACGTGACGCTCACGGACATCCAGGAGGCGCTTGATTACTCGACCACCTACAAGAGGGGGTTCGTCGTCCTGAACAAGTTTGACATGGCAGATCCAACAATATTGAAAAAGATGAAGTCCGCATACCCGAACTTTGAATACATCCCTGCATCAACGCTGGATGGAAGGGGAATAGAGGAGATATCGAATCTTGCATACAAGATAGCAAATATCAAGAGGATATTCACAAAGACCCCAGGTGAGAAGCCCGCATACCCGCCCGTGGCCATGAAGATGGAGGCAACGGTCATGGACGTTGCCAGGAAGGTGCACAAGTCGATAGCAAAGAGCTTCAAATACGCGAGGGTCTGGGGGAACTCTGTAAAGTTCGGAGGACAAAGGGTAGGAGAGGATCACGTGCCCGAGGACGGCGACGTGGTAGAGATACATATCAAATGAGCGGACGCTCAGTTCAGAGGGTATCTTCTGGGCAAATTCTTTTGGGATCTTCGGCCAATAATAATGCAGGCGCCCCATATCATTATCAGACCGGATATTATTACTAGCTTTCTTATGAAAGGTATGCCATATATCACGTTCTTGACAAGCTCGGTTACCGACGTCGTGCCAGAAACGCCAAAATAGTTCTCACCATCCTTTACAAGGTATACATGGTCGAGCTGGACGACAAGTTCCGTCTCATGCTGGAGATACTCGTTCAGAGACTTTGTCAATATGGCCCTGTCCTCGCAATCGCCCTTCCCTGCCATGATGGTCTCCCCAGGCCGCGCCCAGTACTCCAAGTTGAAGTAGAGGTCGTAGTCGCTCACCCATTCTATGTTCTCAAGCACCCAGGACTCTGGCGTCTGTCCGCTGCCCTTGAGCTTCTCGCCCACCAATGCGACGGAGTCATCGGCCCCATCCACGAGAGAATCGATGCCGTTGATCTCGTTGCCTATCTGCAATATGCCTAGATATACGTTGGGATACAGCACGATAAGGATCAATGCACATGAGAGGACTAATGCCAATATCTTCCGCATGATATTAAATTGCAGAGTCCATTTTTAGCGTTTTCTATATGGCCAGGAATCTATCACTTCCATTCCGCTCTGCAATGCATTAAGCCCTTCCCTGCTGTCAACTAGCTCTCTGGTCCCCATAGGCTCCGAGGGGACATGGCCCGGTTGCCTCAGAAAAAGCTCCCACCATCCCACATCATGGTATTGCCCCAGCTTGAAACCGACCTTGTGGTATGTCCCGACATATTTGAAGCCCATTGACTCATGGAACTTCACGCTGCTTATGTTGGGAAGCGTTATTCCGGCGAGAGCATTGCAGTAACCCTGAAGGTACAGCAGCCTTATCAACGATGTGTAGAGACCAGACGCTATCCCCCTGTTTCGGTGCTCCGCGTCCACATAGACGGACAGCTCCCTGCTACACCTGTAGGCCTCGCGTACCCTGTGCCGCCCTGCGTAGGCGTATCCTGCAACGTCCCTCCCCTTGGTGCACACCAGCCATGGCGCTTCTGCGTTCACGCCCTCTATCCTGTCCCCAAATGCCTCGATCCCTGGGGTCTCTGTCTCGAATGTCACTGCGGTGCCCTCGACAAATGGCCTATATATCGCCAAGGCCCCCGGTGCGTCCTCCCTTACGGCCAGCCTGATGAGATAGTCGCCTTCCCCTGTCATTGTGCTAGTATCGCGCCCAGAGATTATAAATCTTCATTCGGAAGTGTTCTACGCCAGTACTGTCCGGAGGAGATGACACTTAAGAGAAAAATATATATGAGAATTCGCCCACCTATTTTTATGGAAGAGGACATCAGAAGGATTCTTGTTCTACTTGAGGAGATGAAACGCGACATAGCATACATCAGGCAAAGGGTTGAAGTCGAAAAGTTCGACAGGCAGGAACAATCCCAGTCGAAGAGGATCGAATCAAGTCCCGTCACAACGACGCTATTTACCAAGACGAAGGAGAAGTCCAATTGGGACAGCGATTCCATTGATGGCCTTATAGAGTGATCCTATGGACCCCAGGATAGCCGATGCGAACGCCAGGTATAAGGGCCTGCCTCCAAGGGTTTTGATGGAAAATGCAGGGCGCGGCATTGCCGACTACATCAAGGGCAACTACGATGTCAGTAAGATATGCATCGTTTGTGGGCCGGGGAACAACGGTGGTGATGGTTTCGTGATAGCGAGGCATCTGGAGGACCG
>JAFGGT010000035.1 GCA_016930445.1 Candidatus Methanofastidiosia archaeon
CTGTCGGCTATCTCTATGAGTCTCTTGACAAGTTCCATGTCGACAGCTCCGCCGCCTGGTACAATGGTCCCGTCCTCGATCACAGAGGCCACAACGCCTATTGCGTCGTCAAGTGCGCGCTCAACGCTCTCGATGAAATGTTCGGTACCGCCGCGGAGCAATAGGCTCACGGACTTGGGGTCTACGCAGCCTTCTACGAATATCATGTTGTCTCCAGATATCCTTCTCTCCTCAACGAGCCCTGCATTTCCAAGGTCCGCCTCTTCGAGGTCCTCTATCTTCGTGGCTATGCGAGCGCCTGTCGCCCTTGCAAGGGCCGTCATGTCAGACTTCTTCGCCCTTCTTACAGCGAGTATGTTCTCCTTGGCCAAGTAGTGCTGTGCAAGGTCGTCGATACCCTTCTGGCAGATGACAACGTTTGCGCCTACAGACTTTACCTTGGCCACCATCTTCTTGAGCATGTTCTCCTCTTGTTCTATGAACTTTGTGAGCATGTCTGGGTCCGTTATCCTGATCTCTGCATCGGTCTCGGTTTCCTTTATCTCCATTGCGGTTGCGATCAAAGCTATCTTTGCATTTGTCACGCGTTCTGGCATTCCAGTGTGTACGCGCTCTTTGTCTATGATGATACCCTTTATAAGCTTAGAATCCTCTACGCTGCCACCGATCTTCTTTTCGACCTTGATGTTCTCGGTGTCTACCTCGTATGCGCCGTTGTTCTTTTCGACGACCTGCCTCACAGCCTCGACTGCAAGCTTTCCGAGCGTGTCCTTTGCCTTTTCGGCTCCCTTTCCTGTCATTGCGGTGTTGGCCACCTTTATGAGCATCTCAACATCATTGATGTCCACCTTTATCGCTATCTCTTGCAATATCTTCTCTGCCTCTTCTGCAGCTATCTTGTATCCTGATGCGATGACGGTCGGGTGCACGTTCTGGTCAAGAAGGTTCTCGGCCCTCTTCAATAATTCTCCAGCGATGACCACTGCGGTGGTAGTACCGTCTCCCACTTCATCGTCCTGTGTCTTAGCGACCTCGACGATCATCTTTGCTGCCGGGTGTGCTATGTCCATTTCCTTTAGAATGGTAGCACCATCATTTGTGATAATAACATCGCCTAGGGAGTCGACGAGCATCTTGTCCATCCCTCTTGGGCCAAGTGTCGTCTTCACGGTCTCGGCCACTATTCTTCCTGCTAGGATGTTCATCCTCTGAGCATCTCTTCCAATAAATCTCTGTCCACCCTCTTCGGTGACAGTCATTGGTTGTTTCATTTGTGCCATAATATACAATCTCCTAACTTAGATAATATCGATACCCAAGCTTGGGTTCAAGAAAAATGGGATTAATTCAGATATATAAAGCTTTTGGTTTTAACAAGTAGTAAATATACAGAATGTTAGTCTAATTCATCGTCACATTCTTTCTTTCTCTCTTTCAAGAGCTCGATAACCGTATCACAGTCCTTCAATCCCATGATCTCATTGATCATGACTATGGGTACGCCATCGATGCTCTTTGCAGGCCTTTCAGCGTTGATGACGAAAAAAGCATCACGGTCGAGCACCTTGGAGACGTCGTGGACTATCAGGATCCTTCTTTTTATGCTCCTAGGATTCAGGTCGCTGACCCCTGTCAGCATGATCATGTCGGTCTTTTTCTTGTCCTCCTTGACCACGGCATCGAAGGGCGCCCTCTTTGTCGGATGTACCTTGAATCCAAGGTTATCAAAGAGTTCGAAGACGTGCTTCTCGAAGTCGGACTTTGGTTCCTCCTCCTTTGATGAACCCTTCTCTATCACGTTATCGATAATATCTACCGGCTTTATCAACGGATAATCTATTAGGTCTTCGATCTTTAGGGCAGTATCAAGCTCCACCCCCCTCTTTGAATGCTCGTATTCATAGAGCGTGGTCCTGGAGATGCCTATCTCCTTTGCGAACTCGTTGAGCGAAGCACCCATGCTCTCTCTTATTTTCTTCAGGATATCCCCATTTATTCTGACATATATGCCACCCCTGTCCGAATAGACGAGTGGCGGCGCGTTTTCTATGACAAGCTCTTCCAATGTTTCTATTGAGAGTGAAGGTATCTCGTCCCTAGTATATACAACGCCCTTGAGAAGCTCCATGGTCTTTGTTCTGGAACCGATGATTATCGGATGTGCCTTGAAGTAGTATGAGAGGCATTTTATCGACCTAACATATTCGTTCGGAACGGAATCTATGTTGGGGGCTATTATCACTAGGAATGTCATCGTCTTTCCCTTGGCGATTATGTCAAAGCAGCATCTGAGGTCGCATACCGATGTCTCAAATCCCGCCTTATTGAATATCTTTTTGGCCTCTATCAAAAGATATGACTTCTCCTGCCCCATAGTAAGAGTTAAAAGAGCTTCGATTAAAAAGATTTCCATGTTCGTGGGGATTGATGACACGGATTCCCCAAATGGGATGTGCACTACGTTCATATGCAAGATGATAATGGATGAGCTCCCGCCATCATGCCATATTATCGATTTTCCTAGGCTCATTAGATTGAACCCCAACATACCTTATAAGACCAGGGGCAATGGGGCGTTGTCATTCGAGGTGGCAGGCGACCCAAACATCGTGGTCCAGAAGGCGAAGGAGATCATCAAGAGATATGTGGTCATGCATCCCAATACAAATCCAGGCATCGTCATACTGGAGGACGATGTGCCCATCATCTTGAACGAGTTCTATGAGCACGCATTACACGACCATGTTGCCATAGAGGAGGCGCACAGCCTGGCCAAGGAGTTGGGGGCACGTAGCCTGATATATGGCAATGGGAGAGGACTGATAGGCGCACTTGCCTCGATAGGCGCAGTATTGCCGGACTTTACTTACGAGCTCATAGCATATAGGCTGCCGGAGAACATAGGCAAGAAAAGGGCCATAGACAAGGAAAGCGTAAAGAAGCTGGACAGGAAGTACTACCCTTTAATCTTTGACAGCTATGATTGGCACAATGATTATCTTGCCATAGCGCCCAATGCTCCGTGCCCGGTGCTATACGGTCTAAGGGGTAACGATTGGAGGATGTTACAAAAGGCTTCTGAGATGATAATTTCGGAACCTGTTTTCAAATCCCAGATATTTCTCACAAATCAGGCCACTGACGCACATATTAAGGACATGCCGCTGGGGCAGCTGGAGGAATACATGTCGGTCCATTCCAGGGCAAAGGTAAGTGGCGAGCCACATTATGAGCATAAAGGTCATGTTTTCTTCACGATTGAGGATGACACTGGCGAGATGATATGTGCAGCATACGAACCCACCAAGGAATTTCGCAACATAGTCTCGCAGCTAATCCCGGGGGATGAGATCGAGGTCTGGGGAGGAGTCAAGGCCACTGACTATGGGATGACACTGAATCTTGAAAAGATTAAGATAGTTGATCTGGTGCCCATCTATGCGAACATAGTGCCGCTATGCTGTGGCAGGAAGATGAATTCTGTCGGGCGAGAGAAAGGTTACAGATGCAAGCAGTGCGGAATCCGGATAGATCAAAGCGATGTATCAAAGAGGAAGGTAGAGAGGGCTTCAAAACTAGGGCTTTACGAGGTCCCTGTGATAGCCAGAAGGCACTTGGCCAAGCCGATATCGAGAATATAGGCAAATCAGGATACATATTGTTTTTATAATCAAATATTCATTTATAGGTCATGGACGACAAGCTTTTCATCTCCGACCTAAAGGAAGGCATGGCCATAGACTCATGTTTCGTAGTCTCGGAAAAGGACCTCTTGGAGTTCAAGTCCAAACCTGGGAGATACCTGCAGGTCAAGCTAAAGGACAGGACGGGAGAGGTCTGGGGCAAATGCTGGGAGGAGGGACTTGCAGCCTCTGAGCTTTTCGATGTGGGCGATGTCGTACGCATAAGGGGCAACGTCGTATTCTATAACGGCCATCTGCAAATACAGTTCGAGCTGAGGGGCATAGAGAAGCTGGAGGAATTCGATATCCGCCACTTTATTGAATCATCCAAGGAGGACGTCGACGATCTGTTTTCCCAGATAAAGGGGCTGGTCGCCGCCTTCACAAACATCCATCTAAAAAGGCTTTTGAACTCATTTTTGCTCGATCCCGCATTTGAAGAGGGATTCAAGTTCTCACCATGTGCGAAATCGCATCACCACAATTACATTGGTGGACTCATAGAGCATACCTATTCCGTAATGGTGATATGTCGAACGATGGCAAGGCTGTATCCTGACATTGACAGAGAGCTTCTACTGTCCGGGGCCATATTGCATGACATAGGCAAGATAGAATGCTACAAAGTGGGCTGCCTCATAGACCTGACACCCGAAGGCGGGCTCTACGACCATGTCGCGATAAGCTTCCATAATGTCAAGAACATGATATCAAGGATAGATGGCTTTCCAAAGGAACTCGAAAGGAAGCTTCTTCATATGCTCCTCTCCCATCATGGGAATAGGGAATGGGGTTCTCCTGTCGTACCTTTGATCGACGAGGCTTGCGTCCTGTTCCATGCAGACCTGATGGACTCTCAGACAAGCGAATTTATAAAACTACGTCAAGAGATGGAAGGCAATAAGAAAGGCAGCTGGAGCGGATATTCCAGGAAGCTTGAGAGATTCTTTTATCTGGGTGAATGATTTGAACTTTGAATTCAAGATGGTGATAATAGCAAGGAAGGACCTGAAATTGACAAAGGGAAAGCTCGCCGCTCAGGCAGCCCATGCGGCCGTGACATGCTCGAACATCGCAAGAAGGGAGCATACGGATTGGTATGACAAATGGATATTCGAAGGACAGAAGAAAGTGGTCCTCGAAGTTGAGGGCCGCGAGGAGATGTTCAAGTTCTATGTTCTTGCCAAGGAGGGCGGCCTTCCATGTTGCACAATTAGGGATGCCGGCATGACGGAGATACCGCCCGGCACCATCACTGTGGCAGGGATAGGCCCAGCTCCCGAGAATCTGATAGACAAGATAACTGGCGAACTTAAGCTTCTCTGAACATATGTTCCCATATTTCTTCTCATTCAAATGCAGCCTTAATCATATGCAGATAGTTTCTAAATGATGCTTCTGCTGCCAATAAACAAGGACGATCGCTTAAAAAATCGTATGATCATTGCCCTCCAGGGTGCATAACGCCAATATATAGGAAATTTTTTAAGTTTGACGAGCTATCATACTATTTGATGAGAGCAATAATAGGGCCAAAATCCGATATAATAACCCGTTTGGCAGAAAATATGGCAATACCCTACATTCCCCTGGATATGCGCAAGTTCCCCGACAGGGAGGTATGCCCAAGGATAACAGAGGAACTTGGGGAATATGAAAGGGTATTTCTTTTCAATCAATTGGATTGCAAAGATTTCTATCCAAACAGGTACATTATGGAATATTACTTCATGATACAGTTGCTAAAGGACATGGGTGTGGACCATATTGACATTATTATCCCCTACCTTCCTTACGGCAGACAGGACAAGTCTTTTAGATTGGGAGAACCTTACTCCCTCAAGTATCTCTTGGAGTTATTCTCGATGAGCGGAGTGTCCAGGCTTTACACCCTGATGGCCCACATATCCCGAATGTCGGACATATTGGAGTCAAAGAGCATGAGGATAGTGAATCTCAGTGCAATGGACCCTATCACAGACTACATACAGGACCTGAAACTAGATCATCCACATATAGTGGGCCCAGATAGCGAGAGCGCAAAATGGGTGGACCAGGTAGCCGAGAGATTAGGGACCGACTTCACGGTCTTTGACAAGGAGAGGGACATCAATACTGGCGAGATCAAGATGCTGGGGGATGTTCCCAACATTTCTGGAAGGGATGTGGTCATTCTTGACGATATCATATCCACGGGCCAGACCGTTGAAAAGGCCATCCGAATCATCAATAAGAAGAATCCAAGATACATTTATATTATCGCGATGCACGGAATATTTTCTGACAATTC
This sequence comes from Candidatus Methanofastidiosia archaeon, assembly GCA_016930445.1. Taxonomy (GTDB): domain Archaea; phylum Methanobacteriota_B; class Thermococci; order Methanofastidiosales; family NM3; genus JAFGGT01. The sequence goes on from JAFGGT010000035.1 coordinate 5,974, forward strand.
AATTGAGCGCCTCGCAAATTACAATCTTGAGATAATTACATCCAACAGCATTGTAAATCCGTTTTCAAAGATTAGTGTTGAAAATGTTCTTGTGAGGGCAATAAAGAAGTGGTAGCATGGATACGAGTGAGAAGCTGGACCTAGTTCTTAGGCCGCCTACTGAGGAATTGCTAATCAAGGATGACCTCAAAAGGATGTTCGATGAAGGAAGGAAGATCGAGCATTATATTGGTTTTGAGATCTCTGGTTTCATACATCTTGGCACAGGGCTTGTGGCAGGATCGAAGATTGCCGATTTCCAGAAGGCAGACATCAACTGCAGGGTGTTTTTGGCCGATTGGCACGCATGGATCAACAACAAGCTGGGCGGCGACATCGAGACGATCAAGAGGATAGCCGTTGGGTACTTCAAGGAAGGCATGGCCACATCCATAGAGGTCATGGGAGGAGACCCAAAGAATGTCGAGTTCGTACTGGGCTCTGACCTTTACGAAGAGAAGCCAGAATATTGGACCACCGTCATAAACGTATCCAAGAATCTGACATTGGCTAGGGTGAGGAAATCGATAACCATCATGGGAAGGCAGAAACAGGAGGAGGTCAACTTTGCCCAGCTCATATATCCCCCAATGCAGGTCGCCGACATATTCGCTCAGGAGATAACGCTCGCACATTCCGGCATTGACCAGAGAAAGGCCCATGTCATAGCAAGGGAGGTCGCCCCCAAGATCGGGCGTGAAAAGCCAGTGGCAATACACCATAAGCTCCTTTTGGGGCTTACTCAGCCCCCTATCTGGCCTGTTGAGAAGGATAAGCTCAAGGAAATGCTCTCGCAGATGAAGATGAGCAAGTCTGTTCCAAAGTCCGCAGTGTTTATCCATGACTCGCCTGAGGATATTATGGACAAGATCAAGCAGGCATTCTGCCCTGCCAAGAACGTTGAATTCAATCCTGTCCTTGACTGGGCAAACACCCTTATCTTTAGGGGTGGCGAAGCCGAGCTCGAGATCAGCAGGCCCGAGAAATATGGCGGCAACTTGGTCTTTTATGATTATGAATCTCTATCCAGGGAGTTTGAATCTGGAAATCTCCATCCGCTTGACCTAAAGAAGTCAGTCGCCGAGAAGATCGTCCAGCTGTTGGAGCCGGCCAGGGACAAGTTCAATAGACCGAAATACACAAGGATGCTGGAAGAGCTTATGGAGATCAAGATAACGAGATGATCATTATGTCTGACAATATGATCGTGTGGGCTGCCAACATCGACGCAGAAAGGACGAGGAACATGGGCAGAAAGCTTGCAAAGGGTCTGTCGATAAAGTCGCCCGATCTTAAGGAGCTTTCTAAGGCCGCGCACAATCTGGGGCTGCAATGCACCCGGGAGAAGGACAAGCTCTTCCCTAAGGACCGGGCCAATTTTACTGATGCTCCTCTCGATGGTAGATTGGTGATAGCGAAGAAGTACACGAAGACAAAGACGCTCAAGATTCTTGCGGATGAAGTGCGAAGGATGAGAAAGGAAGGCGTCTGAGCGCCCTCTCAAG
>JAFGGT010000036.1 GCA_016930445.1 Candidatus Methanofastidiosia archaeon
GGGCTAGAGAGGGCCAACATCAAGGTCTCAATGGAGAAGGAGAAGGTACTGTCCATCGAGAGGGCGCTCGGCAACGGCATGAGCGAGAGGCTAAAGTACGACATCGCCCAGAGGATGTCGAGCGAGAAGTGCTTTGCCCTGATAATTGGCATGATGGAGAGGCTTCGTTCCGTTGCGCATGACGCTAGGCGCAAGAAGTTCAACAAAGACAGGTCCATCAACAGGGGATATGAGTATTCTAACGACCTTGAGAGGACGCTGCCGGTAGAGCTGTCCCTTCTAAGCTTGGAGATATCGAAGCCTTTGTTCTATAAGAAGTATCATGATGGGAAATTGCAATGCATAAAATACCAGAGGCGCGATAATAGGAAGCTGGGCCCGATCATTGCCTGCATAGACAATTCGGGCAGCATGAGGGGATTGCCGGAGGCCTACAGCAAGGCACTGATGATTCTTCTGTATGAGCAGGCCATGAGACAAAGGAGGCAGTACATCGTCCTGCACTTCAGCTCCAAGGACCAGATCAAGAGATTTGATTTCGATATGGGCAGAAAGGATCGTAAGAATATGGTGGAGGCCATAGAATTCTATGCGGGCGGTAGCACAGACTTCGAATCACCTTTGAAAACGTCTTTGGAGATCGTCATTGGTGGACAGTACAAGGACACAGACCTCATATTCGTATCTGACGGATTCTCTGAGGTGCCTCCGCTCTTTCTGGAGGAGTTCCTGGAAAAGAAAAGGGCACTTGATATCAACGTGCTCTCTGTCGGCATTAGGGAGGGGGCCTGGAAGCGGCACACGCTAGAATCCTTCTCCGACTATACCATAGCACTGCCTGACATCAATGACGAGAATCTCCAGAACAAGGCGGTTGAGGAGCTTTTCATCAACATGAAGTAGGCATAGGGGCATGCTAAGAACGTTATTAATTATATTTCAAGCCCCTTCTTGAAGGCGATGGGATGCCAGGGACCAAGGTAAGTCCTGGGTCATGATAAAGGGATGGCATGACGACCATATATCTTGTCATGAAAAGGTATTTATCTCGCATTGCCCTACTATTAATACAGGACGGTTGAATGTATATGAGAAGAATTGCTGCCTTCTTGGCTCTTAGCCTATTGATATTTTCTATGGTGTCCCTTATTGCTGCCGACATAGAGGGCACCTACATTGGCGAGGACCTCCTCATCGCAGGCGGGACCGTTTACATCGATGAGCCCATTAGCGGTGATGTCATAGCGTTTGCCGGGACCATCTATGTGAATGCGCCCATAGAAGGCGACCTTATCGCCTTCGCCGGAAAGATCGAGGTCAACGGAGAGATAGGTGGAAAGATCATAGTTGCCGGTGGGAATGTCGACATATTCTCCGACGTTTACAAGATCCTAGCGGCTGGCGGCAATGTCAACATACACAGGGGGGCCATGGTGTCCACGAACGCCTACATCGCAGCCCCGGATGTTGATAATGCGGGGATAGTATACGGCGAGCTCAGGGTCTTTTCCAGGAACTTTGAGAACACGGGCTCGGCAGGCAATCTTGAGGTCTACGAGATGGACGGTTTCGGAGAATTCGGCCTTGGAATGCATGGGTTCCTCTCCCTCATATACCTCATCAGGATAATCATAGGCATCCTTGTTACGATAGGATTCGCTATCCTTGGGATGTTGCTGCTCAAGACATTCAAAAGGCAGTTCTTGGCGATAGAGGGCGAGATCAGGAGCTCGCCCATCATCGTGACCGTTTTAGGCTTCGTGTTCGGAATCGCCTCGGTCATAGTCTTCGTAATATTTCTCATAACAATGGTGGGCATACCGTTCGCGATTATGCTTTGCGCCATCATGACCATCGCCTTCATATTGTCGTTTTTGGTGGTCTCATTGGCCTTGGGAAGGAAGGTGGGGCAGATGGCCAAATGGCAGGCGACAAACACATGGTACTTCGTCGTCGGGCTCATAATTGTCAGGGTGCTGACATGGCTGCCGATAATTGGGCTGTTCTTTATCGTGCTATTCCTTAGCATGGGCATCGGGGGGCTTTTCTACGCTGTAAAGAACAACTGGCACACTATAGCGCAAAGAGAGTAAAATAATCCTCTTTTATTTTTTAATCAGTCCTATCATGCCAGATATACCTTTTAGTAGATAGTTTTAAATAAATCAATTTCCTTTTATCCATAGAAATTGAGGTTGTACCATGAGAAAACATATCATATCAATTATATTCATTATTGGACTATTATCCTCGTTCATATTGCCTATGCAATTGGCTGCAGATGTTGTTGGCAACGAGGTTTTCCTAAAAGGTGATTTCATTGAGCTGGGAATACACGAGGCGGGCTCATTTGGTTCTGCAAATGAGGCGCCAGACGGATTTCACCCCTCCTGCCCCCAATGGCCCGGCCTGATAGGATTTGTGACCAATCGCTTGGATTACTTCCTGCCAGGAACGCCTTTCGAGGGCTGGACATTGGAATGGACATATGATACACAGGAGTATACCTTCTATAACTATGGACTGTGTTTTAGCTATGATGTCCCTATGACCAGCCATACAGATAACAGCGCCGGCGACGTGCTGTCATCTGAATGGGTCGGCACAGCCTCGAGCGACAGCATGGCTGTAAAGGTTGTCCAAGTGGTCACGATGAACAAGGGAGACCGCTTCTTCACAGTTGAGATCACCCTTGAGAACACAGGGAGTGTACCTCTTACATCTGTCGAGTACCTTAGGACCGTGGACCCGGACAACGAGCAGGTGGCCACAGGGTACTTTGAAACACGGAACTATGTGGTACCCGACCCATATTCGGTACATGCGGTGGGACTGAGATATGGGGCTGAACTAATCCTGTCACCAATCACAGAGGGTGGACAATTGGGTGTAAATTGGGATTGGAGTGAAGACCCTGATGATTATTTGGATTTTACATTTGAACCTACGATAGACAATCCAGACATAGGCGACAATGCCATAGGCCTGGCATACAGATTTGATACGCTGGAAGTCGAGGAAAAGGTCACTTTCTCCTTCACATACTCACTGCCGTATGCCTACATTCCACTAAGGAATTCGCCAAGCCCCTTCGTCACACTAAAGCCTCTTGCGCTTACACTGATGGGCAAGGCGACAGGGCTTTGGGAATGCATATCGGACGCATTGCCTGATGATCTCTCAGATGAGGCCCTATACATGGTGTCGCAGATAGAGACTACCATGTCCAGGGCGGTTTCCTTGACCAATCCCGTCGCTGTGGTAGGTGCGCTTACCATGGCATGTAACGTCATGGAAGATTTGAACGATCTGCTTTCTTGTGGATGCTACATCCAGTGAGAATCCCATTGCTCCCTTTATAGGGAGCTTCTCCTTTATTCCATTTTAATGTAACCTAAATAGAAATATATTTTTAACCCATTTCCCCTAATAATTGCATGAAGTTACCGATCAAGTACCAGACTGCCGCTTTCTGCCTCTTCATGTCATTCTTCATGTCGATGGCAATCTCTTTCTGCTTAACTGTCATCAGCTATGGGTTGAACGACGGATTCCTGCTCACATGGCTGCCCAAGTACGCCCTTAGCTTTGCTATCGCGTTCCCGGTGTCCCTTCTGGTGGTGCCTCTGGTGCGCTCGATAGTAGGGAGGGTCTGCCTATAGAAGATATTAATTATTCATAACGATTATATATGGCTTTGCACAATTCGGTATGATGGATATCAATATTCTTTACGTTCACCCTGATAATGAGATGGCTTCTTTACTTCCTGCGTTTCTTACGCGCATCTCTGGGAGCAAAAGAACCCACAACCTCCTCTTTGACAGCACATGTAGCATCAAGGGAGCTGATGAGGCCATAATGGCAAAGAGCTATGACGCCATAATATCCTATCTTAATCTAAAGGATGGGAAGGTCCTGAATCTTTTTAAGAAAAAGGATCCGGGCGCGCCTCTGATACTTTTATCCGATGTCGACATAGACCCTAAGCTGTTGAGCAAATATGGCATACGATTTTATTTAAAGGGAGATCTAGACGAGCAGGCCGCGTTCAACTTGTATGGCATGTTGATTGCGCTTGCGTCCGAGAATGAGAAGGCGTCAGAGGCCAAGGATCTTGCAGATTCTTTGGCACAGAGGGACGCTTTGCTTGGGATGGCCGGCGACCTGCACCTAAAATTCTCAAAACTAAGCGACATGGGAAAGCTCTATGGCACACTATATGGGACAATATGCAATGTCATGCCATGCGTAAGCCTGACCATATCCAAGTATGAGAAGGCCAAGAATAAGATAAGGTGCGAGCTATCCATCGTCGATGGCAAGGTGTTGGACCCTTCAAAGTTCCCACTCCTCGACCTGGACCAGAAGGGAAAGGGGAATCAGAGCAAGGTGATTCTGACAGGGAAACCATTGATGACAAAAGAGATAGGACCCTCAACTTCCACAGATTCAAAATCATATGTTTTCAACGGAAAAAAGGTCCTAAAGGAGGAAGGACGCCCAAATATAAAGGACACTGTGAAGTCCAAGTACACATTGTACGTGCCCATCTATCAGGAAGGAGAGATAGATGGGGTTCTCTATATATCCAACTATGGAAAGAGACCATACTGTGAGGATGATGTTCGGGCATTGGAAAACATAGTGCTTCAGTTCCTTCCTGTAAGGGAGAGGATCATGAAATTCTCCAATCTCACGACAAGCAATGAGGAATACAAGTCCCTGTTCCAAAAGGCGCCAATGGGTTATATGTCCCTGAACGAGAACGGCATCATAACGGAAGTGAATGAGGCATGCCTTGACCTTTTGGGCTATGAGGATGAAGATATGAAGGGAAAATGGATAGGGGGTTTTCTCACACCGGCCTCCCTGGAAAAGTTCAAGACCGACTTTTTGAGATTCAAATCGCAGGGCCATATCAATGACGCTAGAATTTCTCTCATAAATAAGCACGGTGACACGACATCCCTTTTGATCAAAGGCATAATGGATTTCCTTGGGTCCAGGGACGAGCTAAGGGCAAACTGCCTCCTTCTTGAAATACCGACGGATGATGAAGGCGAAATGACGGCGCTTAGAGCTTCCTTGCTGGAAAACACCATGGCGCTTGTGCTCCTTATCGACCATAATGGCGTCATAAGGCATGCGAGCGGGAGACTGATGGGAAGACTGGGCATTTCAGGAAAGGGCCTCATTGGCACTCACGTTCTTGATATGGAGGCGGAGAATCCATTTGGGGACTGGGAAAGCTTCTGGCAGGAGCTAAGCTCAAAAGGACACTTGACATATGAGGGCAGCTTCAAGTGCCAGGATGGAAAACTGCTCCCTGTTCTGCTGTGCAGCGACCTATTTGAGAAGGACGGCGCCGAGTTCGAGCTGGTCGTTGCAGCTGACATGTCAGTGGCGAGGGAGAGGGAGAAGGGATTGATGTTCAACATTGAACGCCTTGAGAGGCTCATGGAGCGCAGAAATAATGAGCTTGACTCATCACATGTCTCAATGGAGGAGTTCGCCCACGCGTCCGCTCATGGCCTTCAGGAGCCGCTTAGGGATGCCATCAATCAATTGCTGCTTTTCAGGCGGAAGCATGGCAAGTCCATGGGCAAGGATGCGGAGTCGCAGCTCAAGAGGGCGATAGATGACGCTAAGAGACTGAATGGGATGCTGGCCGCACTCTCGGCATATGCGGACATAAAGGTGGATGAGGATGCGTTCACAAGTTTCGGCGCAGTTGCCCCAATTGAAGACGCCATCAACTCACTCGAAGAGATCATAAAGGCAAAAAAGGCAGACATAAGGATAGCGGACATGCCGATAATCTACGCCGACAGGCGCCTGGCATCTACCATTTTCCAGAATCTGATATCCAATGCCATATCGTTCAGCAGGCCGGATGAACAGCCTGTTGTCACAATCTCGCATAAAGAGGATGGAGGGGACCACATCTTCTCTGTCGATGACAACGGGGCCGGCATCGCCCCTGAACACCATGAGGACGTCTTCAGGATATTCTCAAAGGTGGACAGAGGGTCTGAAGGGGACGGCGTCGGGCTCGCCGTCTGCAAGAGGATAATAGAGGGCCATGGAGGAAGGATATGGGTCGAGCCCAAGGCGGGAAAGGGCTCTATGTTCAAGTTCACCCTGCCGGTGTGAATGGCTCAATCCCCAAGGTACCAGTCAAGCATCACGTAGAATCCCTCCTTGTAGGTCCCATCAGGCCTTATCAGGCCGTTCATGTATGGCTGGGACCAGTAGAACTTGCCGTCTTCCACAAACATGTAGTTGAATCCTATGACGTTGCCCGAGAGGGAGATGTAGTCCAAAAGCGTTCTCAATGTATCCGCCTGCCATTCCTCGCTGTACCCTCCCGGAGGGGCATGGGCCCCGTATATCGACTCCTCTTGCTCGTTGGGTGCGACAAGAGATTCTGACAGCATCCAGAGCTCCCATATGTAGACCTCAACACCCAGTTCCCTGTACTCCTCAAGGTAACCAATGATGTAGTCGGTGTCATAGTATGTGTGGGCGCCAGGCTGTATCTCGGTGCCTACCGCGTCCAGAGGCGCGCCCATGTCGATAAGCCTTTCTATGAACTCCACATCGTCGATGACCTGACCTGTCATCTCATGCCATGTGGGCTGGTCTGGGTGCACCCTGAGGTTGAGGAAGTCTATAACATCTGCGCAGATTATTGCATCGGGCATGTACTCGCGTATGAGTGTCAGCCCCTCGTAATAGTACTCGAGCACCTCCTCCTCCGTGAACCCAAGGTGCAGCACCCCGCCAAGATTGAACTCGTCGCCGAACTCGCACATGTCGAAGTAAAGGCCGTTGTCCACCGCCATCTTTAGGAATCTTTCGAAGAGGTCCATCTCATCCTTTAGGTACTGGCCGAAATCATCAGGTACATCGCCAGTGTTGGTATAGACGTATCTGAGCGTGACGTACTGCTCCGGCATGAAGTCCCTGATGCTCTTGAGCCAGATGAAGTTCTCCTCGTACATCTCATCGTCCGTTGAAGCATGCTTATCCTCGTATGCCCAGTGCATCCAGCCCGTCTCGAACACCTGCATGTTCTTGAACGGCGTGTCGTCGTTCGCGGCCATGAAGAATCCTTCAGGCATAGATGACTGGATATAATCGTCTTCCAGCTCAGGCAGAAGCTTGGGCTCAAAGGCCTCATGCATTCCGTTGAAGAAGTCATCCACGACCCCCATGGCGGGGCGCTCATTTATCCCCATGCCGTCAAGGGCATAGGATATGAAAATGAAACCCGAAGGCTGGTAACCATCGAAGGCAAGGTACTCCTCTATAGCTATCCTGAAATAGTCGTCCTGCATCTGGTCCAGGTCCACGCCTTCCGACACGTAATCAGGGGGCCACCATTCATCGGAATAGGGCATCCAGAACTCCGCCACGATCCATTGCGCCGAAGACCTTTCTGCAACTTCTGAGCTAATGCCATAGAGCTCCTTTATGTGCTCCCTGAAGTCCCTGGGGTGCATCCCCATATGTATGACCGTCTCCCCTATAAGGTCATATCCTGTGAAGTCGTCCGACCCCCTGATGTTTGCGAGCTTGGCCATCACTACCCCTGAAAAAACGTCCCTTATCTCTGGAAGCATCTCCTGGTGCCAGGAATTCACGATAAGGGAGAGCCCCTCGCCATCATCGAATTCCTCTACGAAGTTGTACCTGATCATGTTGTCGAACTCGTTTTGGGGGGAGAATATCTCTACACCGTACTTCTCTGCGATGCCGGCCCATCTGATCGCCACATCCTTGGACATTTCCA
>JAFGGT010000037.1 GCA_016930445.1 Candidatus Methanofastidiosia archaeon
GGAAAGATTCATAAGGGATGCCGAGAGCGCCCTGAAACTCATTGGCGACTTCGGTGCGAACAGGATACTACCAGGGGACAAGATACTCACGGTATGCAACTCCAATGCCGCGATAGAGATAATGAAGAGGGCACACCAGCAGGGGAAGGACATCGAGGTCTATGCCATGGAGACCAGGCCGAGATTCCAGGGACGGCTGACTGCCAAGGCGCTGGCCAAGGAAGGGATCGATGTGAACATCGCTGTCGACTCTGCCGCCAGATACTTCATGAAGGACATGGACCATGTCATCGTGGGTGCCGACGCGGTGGCATCCAACGGTGCGGTCGTCAATAAGATAGGTACAGCCACTATTGCCTTGGCTGCCCATGAGGCGAGGGTTAGGTTGATGGTCGCGGCGGAAACGTTCAAGTTCCATCCCGACACCATCGTCGGCGAGCTGGTCGAGATAGAGGAGAGGTCGCCAAGCGAGGTCATACCAGAGGAGCTTCTCAAGGATTTCTCCGATATCAGGATAAGGAATCCTGTCTTCGACATCACCCCAGGGGAGTACATAGACATAATAGTGACCGAGAAGGGCATAATACCCCCTCAGGCGTCCTTCTTCCTGCTTACCCAGACATATGGATGGAAGCTCACAGAGGTCGAACCCTGGGAATGAGCGCGATGGGAAAAATAATCCTTGGATTTGGACTAAAATATTCCTTAAAATAATATCCAAATTAAAAAAAAAGTTGTAATTTCAAATAGGTATTTAAAGTCTTACCCTGATTTCGTTGCGGGGGGGAATTTATGTATGAGGTCCTTATTAAAGCCTGTAATAAGGAAAGCTTTCTTCTCAATGTAGCAAAAGATAGCTGTGTGGACTATAAGGTCCTTCAGCTGATGCCTACATACAATGGATCAATCGGAGGGACCATGCTCTGCGAGTTCAACACAAGCGTAGACAAGGTCGACGACGTCATCTCATCTATAAACAATTATAGCTCCGATCTGGTAGGTTCTATTGATTACATCGAGATAGAGAAAAAGTCTGAAGAGGAATTCTACTTACTGCTAAAATTGGGATACTACTTCGGGTCTGAGGTGTTCTTGCGTTCTGGCTGCCTTTTCAATGGTTGCAGATGCGACCAGAACTGCCTGATGCTCAACATTTTCACCTGTGGCAACGGTTCGCTATATGAGTTCATCAAGTCACTCAAGGAGCACAACTACAAGGTGGACATCGTCAAGAAGAGAAACTTCGACCTGAACGGAAACCTGACCAATAGGCAAAAGAACGTCTTGAAGAAGGCTTATGACTACGGTTATTTCGACATCCCCAAAAGGATATCATTGAAAGAGCTTTCGAACGAGATCGGGATATCTCCATCCAGCACCGATGAGATAATAAAAAGGGCACAGAAGAAGATCACCTCTACTTACCTCGTGAGATGAGAGAATGTCCATATTAGCCATACCTCTGAAAGAGGACAAGGGTCTGGGATCGCTTGTGAACGAGCATTTTAGCAGATCTCCTTTTTTTATTATAATCGACGATTCTAAAGCGACCGAATCCGTCGTCGAGAACAAGGGCGCCTTCAAGCCAGGTCACGAGGCCACGATAGAGCTGCTCAGCGAGAACAAGGTGGACCGCATACTATGCTCCGGGATGGGCCCGGGCGCGATGGACTACGCGAAGGAATTGGGCATGAAGGTATGTTTTGGCAGGGCGAGCACCGCAGGCGAGCTCTTGCAGAAGTTCAGGGACGGCGGCCTTGAGGACATCGTCGACGGCTCCCCGTGCAAATAGGGTTAGACGCCCCGCCCTCACATTTATATCTTTTAATGTGGCCAGGTTCAATATGTAAGGCCAATGCCGAACGGATAAGATCTGTACAGAGCGTAGTAGTATTATAGCTCCTCGCCTATCCTTTCAACGAGGCATTTCGTCTGCTCATCTATATACCTTATCATTATCTCCTTTACCTTTCCCTTGGGTATCGAGGCATAGGTATAATGATATCCTCTCTTGAGGCCCTTTTTCCTTCTTATGATGAGTCCCTTGCCCATTAGGGTGGAGAGGGCCTTTTGGATGGTGCTCCTATGTTTTCTGGTGAGCTTGGACAGTTCAAGCGCTGATAGGTTCTCATCAAATAGCAAGAACAATATGCTGGTCTCAAGCTCGTTCAAGGTAAGGACGCCTGAAACCAGTTGATTCAGATCGATGCCCTCGATCTGATTGGGGGAGCAAAGATTCTTGCTGAAAGGGTTGGCCATGATCACTCGTACCTTTCAACAAATTGCTTGAGCGTTTGCTTCGAAACCGCTCCAGTCAGCTTGTCCACCAGTTTTCCCTTCTTGAAGAGCATCGATGTGGGGATGGACATTATGTTGTACTTCAGCGCCGTGTTCCTTGCCTCGTCGACGTTCAGCTTTGCAACAGCTAGCCTTCCCTTCATATCCTTGGCCACTTCCTCTATTGTCGGTGCGAACATCTTGCATGGCATGCACCATTCTGCCCAGAAGTCAACAAGAAGATAGGGATACTCCTCAAGTAATTGATCGAAATTATCATCATTTGCCGATATCGGATGGGTCGGCGCATCTGCATTTTTTTTCATATCTTCCATTTTTCTTTTCTTTATCTCGTCGATTTCATCCATGGTCTCACCAAGGTAATTCTCATACTTATAGATTTATAAGTTTTAGCTTTAGTTAATCGGTAACTTTGCACATATTAAAGAAATCGATTTTAATGGCCTAATCAGATGTTAGTCACTAATGCCAACCCCCGGTGATCCCTTGATTATCAAGAACGCTCTGGTACGCTCAGAAGGAAAGTTCAAAAGGCAGGACATCTCGATCGATGACGATGGGAGGATAGGGATGGTGGCCGACCACATAGGCGGGGATGACTCATTTGACGCTGCCGGAGATCTTGTCATTCGGGGGATACGGAATTGCCATATGCACGCATCCACCGTCTTGATAAGGGGCGCCCCCACGCGAGGGGGGCTCGATGGCTGGGTAGAGGACGTCCTTTGGCGATTCGAGGAAGGGCTCACACGAAAGGAGGTGTACTATGGAAGCCTCTATAGCGCATGCCAGATGCTCAAGTCAGGCATAACTTACTTCGAGGACATGCACTTCATGGAGTCCGAGGTGCTGAGGGCATGCGAGGATTCGGGCATCAAGGCCTCCCTAAGCGAGGCGCTGATGGACCAGAACGATTGGGAGAGCTCGCCTTCGAACATCGCATCGACCATTGAGCTTGCAAAGCTGGCAAGGAAATCGGCCCTGGTGGAGGCAAAGATGGGCATAGTGTCCGTAAGGATGGCCTCCGAAGAGCTCATAGACGATATCGTGAGGACTTACAGCGACAATCCCGGGCTTTTCAGTGGCTATCACCTCCACATGAACGAGGTCAGGCAGGATTCCTCCTTTTCTCAGAGGAGCTATGGGATGCCGACCGCCCACTTCTTCGACAGCAAGGGGATATTGGGCAGGAACACTACACTGGCGCACTGCGTCCATGTAAGCGACGACGAGATAAAGCTGATGGCCGAGAGGGGCGTATGCGCTGCGTTATGCCCGGCTTCCAACATCAGGCTCGATTCCGGGGTGGCGCCACTTGAAAGGCTCATCAACGGCGGTGTTGACATATCCCTTGGCATAGACTCTCCTGCCATCAACGACGGTTTCGACCTTTTCTCGGATGCAAGGCTTATCGGGCTCCTGAACGGCGTGGGGCCTGAGCGGCTCATTGAGGTGCTGTTCGGAAAGAGGCCGCTCTCTGAAGGCGACGACGCAGACCTGATATTCCTTGACAGGAGGAACTTCTTATCCCCTTCGGCGCTATCGAAGCATATTTGCTTTTCCATGGGCCCGTCATCCGTCAGGCATGTGATGGTAATGGGGAGATTTGTCGTAAGCGACGGCGAGATAAGCAGCCTCGATGAGGAGAAGGCAAGGGACAAGGCTGTCAAGATGTCGGAGCAGGCCATATCAAGGCTTGAACGCTTTCAGTGATTCGCTGTAAGGCGCCCTTGCTATGCCCTTTTCTGTCACTATGGCGGAGATGTTTTCGGCAGGCGTCACATCGAAGGCGGGATTGTACACGTCGATGCCTTCTGGCGCGTTCTGGGCGCCGTTCCATATCCTTATCTCGTCCCCGTCCCTTTCCTCAATGGGAATTTCTGCACCGTCAGCCATCCCAAAGTCTATTGTAGA
>JAFGGT010000038.1 GCA_016930445.1 Candidatus Methanofastidiosia archaeon
CCCATGTCAAAGGTATAGATGAAGATGGGGTCAAGGAAAATGTTCAACAACGACCCAAGCACCATTGCATACATTGCCCTCTTTGTGTCGCCCTCCCCCCTGAGCAAAGAGTTGGCGACGTTAGTGAAAAAGACTATTATCGAGCCTGCAAAGAGTATCCTCGCGTAAGAGACTGCAAGGGATGTCACTTCACCGGCACCCAAGAATCTGAATATGGGCTCGGATAACAGCGTTGTGGGCAATGAGAATGCCATAGCGACCAAGATGCAGAGAACTATCGAATGATTCGCAACATTGTCCGCGCCATCAGGGTCATTCGCCCCTATCCTCCTTGAGAGGGCAGAGCTGCCGCCAGTGCCGATTCCGTTCGATAGCGCCATCATGGCGTAGAAGAAGGGAAGGAAAAAGCCCACTGCTGACAAGGCATCCGGCCCTAGCCCGGAGACCCATATCACATCTACGAAGTTATATAGGGTCTGAACCGACATAGCCACTATCATTGGTATTGAAAGCTTCAAAATGGCCCTCTTCGGATCCCCCCTGAGCATCTTTACGCCCTTGGTGTCCTCTTTCATATAGCTATTCCTCTAATGCCTTAATGGCATTCGTCAGCAGCCTGTCAAGATAACCGAACAGCTGTATGATCTCATCGTCACTGAATCCGGACAGTATCTTGTCATTGAAGTTGTATAGGATGGTCCTGGTCTGGTCCTTGAGGAAGCCGCCCTTTTCTGTCAGCCTGACGAGGTATGCCCGCCTATCCTCTGGGTCCTGGATCTTCTCTATATAATGCCTCCTTTGCAACTTGTTGAGGGACCTTGTCATAACGGCCTTGTCAACACCGTGCTGCATTATCAGATCCTCCTGTTTTATCAGCTTATCCTTTGAGAGGCTGTGGAGAATATAGATTGGTATGCCCATCAGGTCATAATCCTTTAGCTCTGATGTCAGCCTTATCTTCCCATATCTTGCAATTGCCGTTATTATCCTGCCAATGGACCTACTTCTGGGATCTTTGCCCATGTCCTCAATCAATAGATTAACCATCTTTTTAATTGATAATATCAATTATTATAAGCTTTTTGATATTATATGCAATTTCTTGAAAGCCTGACATCCCATGGTGCAAAACTTATAATATAAAAAAGCTATTTTAAAATAATGGAGGTGCATGTCCAATGGATCTGGGAAGCAGGGTCGAACTGAACAATGGCGTCCTTATGCCTTGGGTCGGATTTGGAACTTTCAGGATACCTGACGGAAAAGACGTGGAGGATGCCGTATCCTCTGCACTAGAGGCAGGGTACCGCAGTATCGACACCGCGTCGTACTACGGAAATGAGAGAGGTGTGGGCCTTGCCATAAGGGAAAGCGGCCTTGACCGAAAAGACATATTCCTGACCACGAAGGTATGGATCGATGAGCAGGGATATGATGGAACCAAGGATGCGATGGCCAGGAGCCTTGAACGCCTTGGGATGGATTATGTCGACCTTTACCTAGTGCATTGGCCTAGAAGAGGCATGATCGAAGATACGTGGAAGGCCATGGAGGACATACTTCAAGAAGGGCTAGCAAGGTCCATAGGAGTAAGCAACTTTCTTCTAGGACATCTAAACGAACTATATCGGACATGCAAAACGATGCCGGCCATAGATCAGATAGAATTCCACCCCTACCTGTACCCTATTGAGCTTTTGGACCATTGCATGGACAAGGGCATCAGGGTCGAGGCTTGGAGCCCCCTAATGCAGGGCCATGTGACGGAGTTAGAAGAGCTCAAGGAGTTGTCCGACTATTATGGAAGGTCAATCCCGCAGATAACGCTCAGATGGGATTTGCAGCACGGTGTCGTTACGATACCCAAATCAACACACAAGGACCGCATATTGGAAAACGCAGAGATATTCGATTTCGAAATTGAGGAGAGGCACATGAGGCTTATCGATTCCTTGAACAGGGAGAAGAGGTTCGGGCCTGACCCGAATATCATGTACGCCAGGTAATAGATCTCACTCATTCTTGCCACATAGCTCTTCCTTTATCTTCTCAAGATTCTCCTTCGCCTCAGGCGAGGTCCTGAAAACGGGCTCAAGCTTTTCGCATATGTAGTTGTCGCAGAGGATGCAGTATTCCACGCCCCGCTCAATAGCGCAGGCCCTCGTCAGGCATGCCTTTGCAAAGCAGATGACAGTCTCATCCGATCTGCATCCTAGGCAGTTGATATCACCCCTCTCAAGCTTAATGTCCTCGTTAGACCACTCAGAGGCAATCTTGCCCCGAAGTTCGTCATCATCGTTTATCGTGGCCATATGGGCAGGACAATCGCCACAAGAAAGCCCACAATAAGCAATGTTCTTTTTCATGTCGTCACCCATACACCATATGCGTAATATAATATAATTAAATGTGAATACCATGCGAACAGAGATAGATTTTATATTTTGGTAAGTAGAGCATTCTTCGGTGTGATCAATGAAGACACTTTTTACAAATGTCCTGATCGTTGGCGGGGGCATCGCTGCGATGAAAGCGGCTATAGCCGCCAAGGAGAACATTGACGATGTGACCATAATATCCAAGGGCCCTCCGGGCAAGAGCGGTTGCAGCCTGATCTCAGAAGGCATATTGAACGGCACCTTCTCAGATGACGACTCTCCAGGGCTCTTCTTCGACGATGTAATGCGGGGGTCTGCGAACGTGGCCAATGAATCGTTGGTCAAGGTGCTGACGAGGAACGCTAAGGATGCCGTTCTCTCCCTTAACGAGGTTGGGGTGGACTTCATCAAGGAGGATGGCAGGCTTTCATTGTCGCTCTCAGGCGGCAACTCTGTCGCAAGGACCGTGAGGGTGTCTCCACCAGGCCCTGGTTGTGGAAAGGTGATACCTGCGAGATTGTCAGAACAGCTGGAAAAGATGGGAATAGGCATTATCGAAGGCCATAGCATCGTAAAGATATTGAACGAAGGCACAAGAGCTGTCAGCGCAATCGCATACGATGGAAATGAGTTTATTCAAATATACTTCAAATCGATCGTCTTGGCAACGGGGGGAGGGGGAAGGCTTTACAGGAACTCAACGAATCCCAAAGGCATAATGGGCGACGGTTACTTCCTTGGACTGGATGCGGGAGCGACGCTCGTGGATATGGAATATGTGCAGTTCTTCCCGACAGTAGCCTTGACATCCTATCTCGTCCTCCCTTTCATCTTTACCGATGGGGCGATATTGCTGAACTCCAAAAGCGAAAGATTCATCGCAAATTACGACCCCGTGCTCCTTGAGAGGACGACAAGGGATAAGATGTCACAAGCGATATTCACCGAGGACCTGGAAGGAAGGGGCATCGACGGCGGAGTTTACGTATCTTACAAGGAGGTCCCAATAGAGGTCCTAGAGACAAAGTACAAGGGTGAGCTTGACTTCTTCTCATCCAAGGGCATCAACCTTAGGAATGAGCCTTTGCTTGTGAGGCCTGCTTGTCATTTCTTCATGGGTGGAATAAGGATAGATGATGGCTGCGGGACTAGCATTGAGGGCCTTTATGCCTGCGGCGAGTGTGCCGGAGGGGTCCATGGAGCCAACAGGCTTGCCGGAAATGCCCTTGTGGAGACCCTAGTCTTCGGCGATATCGCTGGAAGGTCGGCTGCTCAATATGCCAAGGAACATGACCACCTTCAGGTAGAGGCGAATGACTTCATAGAATCGCTTCCAGAGCCCAAGGAGGGCAAAGATGAAAAAGAGATGGTTGAGGGCCTTAGGGAGCTCTCATGGAGGTATCTGGGGATCATAAGGAGCGAGGAAGGCCTCAAGAAGGCACTCGAGGAGTTCGACAAGGCAGAAAGGCAGCTCAAAGACGTGGAAGCCTGTGACTTAAAGACCTACTTTGAGCTAAGGAACATGATAGTGGTGCTCAGGGCCATTGCCCTATCCTCCCTAACAAGGACCGAATCCAGGGGCGCACACTTTAGGAAGGATTATCCCAATACCGACCCTCAGTGGAAGAAGGCGATAATCATTGACAGGGAATTCGACCTGAAGTTCGAGCCAAGATGAGGGGTATCGTTGGTCCCTTTATATTCAATGTCTCTTGAAGTTAAAACCAAAGTATAAATACACTCAAGGGCATATTAATTTAATTGTAATAGGAGATGAATCATATGACAGACGGTGAGAGGAATTGCCCTTTAAACAGCATCAATGGCATTGCCATCCTGATAGTTATAGGTATTGTGGGTATAGGCCTGCTGGCAATGGGCCTTAAGGACACTAATATCACCATAAGCCCGGAACCGCTTGACAACACGCTTTCTGTAAGCTCATCATTTGAGATGATGGTGGACCCTGACATGGTGACAGTATCTATAGGTGTATCGCACCTCATGCCAACGGCATCACAGGCCCAACAGGCGGTAAACGCCGCCATGAACGATATTGTTGAAGGCTTAAAGGACATAGGCCTGACAGAAGACGACATCGAGACCGCCAACATCACGCTCTACGAGGAGAGAAGATGGATAAAGGAGGAGTATGAGACGGTCGGCTGGAGGGCCAGTCAGACCATGACAATTACAACTAACGACCTTTCAAAGGCGGGCCCCATAATTGATGTCTCTGTGGACAATGGGGCAAATCAGATCAACGGCGTCACATTCACTCTCTCCAATGAGGCTGAGAGGCAATACAGGTCAGAAGCGCTTGAGAGCGCTGGCGAACTGGCCAAGGGCAAGGCCGAGGCCATAGCCAACGGCCTTGATGTTGAGCTCGGAGGAGTGAAATCAGTGAGTGAGTCCAGCTTCTACTATTATCCTTACAACGCCTCATATGACGTCAAGGAGGAGTCTGGAAGCGCGCCCAGTGTGGTGATACCGGGGGACGTGACGGTCACAGCAACTTTATCAGTAGTCTATTATATAGACTAACTCTTTTTTTTGTTTTTTTTTAATAATTCTAAAGCCATTCTGATAAATCAGGGGCATTGAGGGCGCTATTGACTGTTCTATTGTAATCTATGCTTGATCGACTTAATGGTACTTTCTACCAGGTCGTTCATTTGGACGTCATCTGGCATTTTCTCGAGAAGACCGATTGAACTGGCATCACATATGCCGATCTCAGCAAGATTCCTGATGGCAAGGATTGAATAAAGCTTAAGGAGGAGATTGTCATCAAAAATAAGTTCGTTTAACAGGGGTATGGCCTTCCCATCCCCAATCCCCATCTTTGCAAGTGCGGAAATGGCATGGGCCACAGAGGACTTGAACCAGGAATCGTTTGTATCGAGCAGCTTGATCAGGATGAGAAGGGAATCTTTGGACCCTATGCCCATCTCAGCAAGATTACCGAGGGCATTCGATGCCATGTCCTGCCCGTAGTAGTCCTCGATCCTGAGCATGTCGTTTAGCGGCTGCAGGGAATCCCTAGTGCCTATCGATATCTGAGCCAGAAAACCTATCGCATATGCGGCGGCACTCCTGACGAACTTGTTCTCGTCAGAGAGCAGGCCATTGAGCGGTCCCAATGAGGACTCCTCCCCCCTGCCTCGCTCTGCCAGCTGCCCTATGGCATATGCCGAGTTCGACCTGACCTTGTCTTCCTTGTCCA
>JAFGGT010000039.1 GCA_016930445.1 Candidatus Methanofastidiosia archaeon
TATTATATATTAAAATTAAAAATTATCCATTAAAATTGATTAAAACAAATATTCTATTATATATTTATAATTTAAATAATATTAATTGTATTTTTATATATTCAAAATAATATACATAATATTTCCAAATTATATGCGATAGGTACTGGAAAAGGGTAAATCAAGGCAAGATAAACATGATTCTCTATTCAGAAGACATTGCCAGAGTAATACAAAAATATATGACTTTAAAAATGTATCGCCTAATTAACCAACAAAAAATCGTATATGAAATTAATGAAAAATAAAGAAAAAAAGAGAAAGGGACTAGTATGATGAGTGTATGTCTTCCCTAATGTCCTTCCATTTCTTCCCGCTCTTGGCAGACTTTATGACAGAGTCGCCTACTTCTGGGCCGTCAGCGTATATGGCGAAGTCCATTCCCTCAGCAAATGCAGCATCGACAGAGCCGCCAGCGACTATGAAAGGCATCTCAAGCCCTTCATCCTTCATCATCTGGACGATCTTGGGGAATGCTCCCCTGGTCGATGTCATGAGGGATGTCCCAGAGACCACATCAGGTTTGTTATCCTTGATAGCTGCGATCACCTTGTCCGGGGCGACAGACTTTCCAAGGTCTATTACCTCATAGCCTTTCGCCTCCAATATGGTGGCCACTATGTTCTTGCCGATCTCGTGTACATCTCCTGCGGCGACATGCATGATTATCTTTCCGCCTTTCTCTATGCCGCTCATGGCCTCCTTGCAGTGCTTTATACCTGCCTGCATCGCTCCGCTGGCAAGTAGGATCTCTGGTACGAACACATATCCTCCATCGTATAGCTTGGCCACTGCGATTGCGCCTGGCAACAACGCCTCCTCGACTATCTTGAGCGCATCGACGCCCTTAGCAAGTAACTCCAAGGTAATCTTCTCGGCGGTCTTGTCATCCCCGTCCATGACTACCTGTGTTAGCTCCTTGAGCTTTGCATCATCTGGCAGGAACTCTGCTACAATCTCCTTCTTGGGCCTTCTCTTCTTCTGCTTCTTCTCGGTAGGCTTTACCGCTTCGACCATTGCGAGTATGTTCTCAGTCGGCGTGTAAGGCGGCGTACCGCAAGCAGGGCATATGATATCTGCGCCATCCCTAAGATGTTGTATGGTCTCCTGTTTGACCAATTCCGGCGTTCCCAACATCACTACCCTTACTGTCTCTAGCGAGCCCATAAGTGTCATCCTGTCTCCAATGGCCTTCTTTGCATCTATCGTGAAACATCCTGGCGCTTCATATGAGAATGCGTCAAAACCACTATATGGCGCAAAGGCCAGGAATCCTACCGTGTTACCGCAAATGTGCAGATAAGATGGCACGTCCTTGATGGCTTTTGTGAACTTCCTGTATATCGGATTCAGGTACGTGTTGAAGTCCACGGGGGACAGCAGGTCACCTGAGGCGGTCGGGTCGGGCACGTAAACAGAATCTGCTCCGTGATTGTCTATAGCATCCCTTGCAATATCAATGAGCAGGTCAGTGACCAAATCGAGCGTCTCGACGAACTTGTCGGGGTTTGTCTTGGAAAGCTCCAGAACAGGCTCTACTCCCCACAGATGCCCAGCCACTGTCATGGGGCCTGTGAGCATCTTGGTAATGGCAACTGTATCTCCATAATCCCTTGAAAGGATATCTAGACAGCCCTGCAAAATGGGGTTCCTTCCCTTTTCTAACAAATTCTCAGGCAAACTGCAATCCGCAGGGTCCTTCCCCGCCCAGACATGCTTCATGACAGACGGGTGCCTGTCCTTCGTACCAAGATCGATGATATCCATGCCACCGATCATCGAGACCTCGCTGATGAGATCGTTATGACAAAGAAGGCTATCAAGTCCCCAGACCTCATAACGCCCAGCTTGGAATTTGGCCATCTCTTCGGATTTTACCTGGCATTCCGGCCATGAAACGCCAGTGGCATCCATCAGGTCCAAAACAAAGTTAGAAAGCACTATCGTCGATGGCCTATCTGTTCTTCCTCCCTGGAGGGCAGTCAAATGCCTCCTCTTAGGGGTCATTTCTCCAACTATATTAATTCCTCCCAAAAATTTATTGTCATTATGACACTTGATTTATAAAATACTAAATTAATAAAAGTTTTTATGGATAAACCATCCATATGAATCATTTCTAATTTTTGAACATTTGAATAGCTTATTTTGACGAAATAAATAAAAAATATAGATTATTCAAAATAATGATGCTTATACAAAAATTATATAAAAATACTCAAAAAAATAAAATATAATTTAAAAAAGATTGAATATTATAAATAATATTTAAAAGGAAATATAAAATAAAAATAGATGCGTATTGAACAATATTCGATATTTCATTTATAATGAATATTTTCTACTGATTCTTGATTAGAGAAGATTTTTTAAATCTTTTGACATATATGAACCATGGATGTCAAGGCCTATGCCGACCTATCAAGACCTTTGAACATATTGGTGGCATCGATAGCCATTTTCATCTCGGCGTTCATGACAAAGGAGATGAACTACAAGGTGACCTATGCCATTTTGTCCGTAGCCTTGATCACGGCAGGCGGGAATGCCATAAACGACTACTTCGATTTCCAGATCGACAGGATCAACAAACCAAAAAGGCCGCTTCCATCCGGCAGGGCAAGCCCTAGGGGGGCCTACATATTTTCAATAGTCACGTTCTGCATGGGTTGCATTGCGGCATTATTCATCAATCTGCCTTGTTTCGTCATTGCGGTCTCAGCATCTTTGCTTTTGTACTTTTATGCCAAGACCCTAAAGAACTCTGGATTTCCCGGCAACCTGACCATAGCAGCCCTGACTGGCATGGCAATAGTCTACGCCGGAATCTCCGTATCGAGCATAGAGAACGTCTTCTACATAGCAACATTCGCATTCCTTATCAATCTAGGGCGCGAAATAATCAAGGACGTCGAGGATTACGAGGGGGACAATGCGCTTGGAGCCAGGACGCTACCGATAAAATACGGCATGAAAAGAGCGATATCTATAGCGACCATACCACTATTGGTAATGTTCTTGGTCACTCCAATTCCCTATTTGACCGGCCTTTACAACATTTACTATATGACCATCATCATCATAGGCATCGACATCCCAATGCTTTATCTGATATCAAAGCTTCTAGCCGAACCCACCGTCAGGAATGCAGAGAGGACCAAATCAATATTGAAGGTGATGATCATCATCGGGATAGTAGGACTGTACCTTGGCCTGTAGTGATGTACATGAACAGTTTATACATGTTAGTCTCCTTCTTCTTCATACACATCGGGCTTGGAAGGAAGATATCGATCCCTTACGCCATAGCATTGGGCGCTTCGCCCTATTATGTGATGGCGATGGCATTCTTCCTTGACATGATACAGATACCTGTGTTCGTATATGTCTACACCCATACGACTAAGATCCCCATAATAAAAAGGTTCAAAGAGAGGATCGAGGGCAGGTCAGAGAGCCTTGAAAACTCTGGTCTGGTCAAATGGGCAAAGAGATTTGGCAAGGTAGGGGCCATAATGCTTGCTGCCATGCCATTCCAGGGTGGCGGGATGTGGAGTGGAGTGCTTCTCACGTTCATACTAAAAATCAAAGGGTGGCAGATGTACCTCTTATTGGCGATAGGGAGCCTATTCGGATGCGTCATAATGGCCTTTGGGTCGGCCGCGATCCTGTCCCTTTTCTGAAAGGCACACCATATTGATATTGTCATAATCTATGCTCTTGCCTATCACCAGATTGCCGTATTCGCCATCGTAGCCTGCTGGATTGAAACAAAAGTTCCCATCCTTGACGGCCATGATGTTTTTCAATATGCTATATTCTACAATGCCTTCTAGCCTCTTCTCTATGCTTTCCGGCTTCTCGAACCATAGGTCGCACTCATTGATCCTGGAAGTTATCCGAAAATACCTATCTATGACCTTCTTCGAGGAGGTGTTGCTTATCCCGAGAGAATAGGAAATTATCTCCACCAGCGGCACCATGTGCACGAACGGCACCTCATACCCCATTTCCCCAATATGCCTTTCTGCCCCCTGTATCCTGGAAAGCTCAAGGGCCCTTTCGTACACTCCGATGGTAAGCCTCTTGCCGCAGATGGGACATATCCCTCCCTGAGGGGTGTGATCTGGAGAAAAAGCACAAAAGCTGTCATCGTGGCCTGCCCTGCCCGCCCGATGCCCAGTAAGGAAGTAGCGCCCTTCCACAGGATTGAACTCTGCAGTGCCAACTATATCGTTCTTTCTCAATGAATCGATTATAGAGGCGTAATCCCTCTTTGATTCTATGGTCGTGAACTCCCTGCCCATCCTATCGAGGGCCGGGGAATGTGCATCACTGTTCGATATGAAGGAGATGTCATCAAATTCAGGTATGAGCGAAAGGATCAGTGGGTCTGCCGAGAGGCCCGTCTCTATGATGCGGATATCGGAGGCGAACTCCCCATAGAACCCAGATAGATGATCTACAGGCGCCTTTGAGCCAAATACGCCTTCAGGGGTGAGAACATGTGCAGGTATTATCTCTATATATTCGTCTATTGACTTGAGCTCGATTAGCTTCTCACCGACATCGATTGGGGTCTCACACTTTAGGAAAGGCCTGCCAACGGTGTTCTTCATTCCCCATCCCCCTATCTTTTCAGACACCCTGTCTATCGATTCGAAAGAAGGGAAAAGAATCAAGGTATGGACTCCCTTTCTTCTGCCGCCACCTACTTCTGCAGTAATGATTATCTCGGTCTGAAGCACATATGAGATTGAGCTATCTTCATTGAACTTGAAAATGCCATGTCCTTCCTCCCTTAGAACCCTACGTAGCTCATCCTTCCAGGAAGGGAAGAGGCAATCTCCCGTCCCAACGACATTGATCCCCTTATATGGCATGTTCCTCTCTACATCCTCAAAGGACGTTTTGCCGACACCCCCGGCATATCCTGAATGGGAGTGCAGATCCAAATGCATGTCCATGGGACAACTCACTTAGTGGATATAATAAACTATTCCAGAGTGTCGGGCATTCGGAGCAAAGCTCTTTTCGGCATGGTATGGCAGAAGCACCAAAATAATTATATTTGTCCGATTTGAGTAAGGAAATATGGCAAATGAAGAAATTAAAAGGGAAATAGTCTACTTTTCAGAAGCAGGCAAAGGCAATACAGGAAGATGTATAGAGTTGGCCGTAGAGAGAGCAAAGGAGCTTGGCATCAAGGATTTCGTTGTAGCATCGACATCAGGGTTCACAGCGAATGTGCTCTATGAAAAGCTTCGGGGAGAAGGGAACATCGTTGTCGTAACGCATATGGTGGGATTCAAGGAGATAGGTGTCGACAGGATGGCCGAGGATGCAAGGCTGGAGCTAGTGATGAAAGGGATGAAGGTCCTCACCACAGGCCATGCCCTTTCAGGGGCTGAGCGGGGCATAAAGAACAAGTTAGGCCTTTTGGGTCCTCTAGAGCTCATGGCAAACACGCTCAGAATGGTAAGTCATGGTGTCAAGGTGGCGATGGAGATAACGCTTATGGCCTCGGACTCCGGGCTCATACCGATGGATAAGGAGATAATGTCTATTGGCGGAACGGGCTCTGGCGCTGACACTGCCTGTGTGGTGAGCCCGGCCCATACCAACAATTGCTTTGACTTCAAATATCATGAGATAGTCTGCATGCCTAGGTAGATGGTCCCCATGAGCATTAAGATATCTTGCATCTGTGACAACAATGTCAAGCTGTCCAGCCATCTGTTGGGAGAGCATGGCATATCATTCCACATCGATGATGGGAAAGACATGATGCTGTTCGATACCGGTCAGAGCTATCATGTCCTCTCACATAATGCCAGGCAGCTCAGGATCGATCTGGATGAAGTTGACAAGATCATCCTGAGCCACGGCCACTATGACCATACCGGCGGTCTTGACGGCATGCTGGAGCATGAGGTCAACGAGGTTATCGGGCATCCTGACATGCTGCAGAAAAAGTACAAGCTGGTATCGGACCTTCCCGAATACATTGGCATACCATTGGGCAGAAATGAAATTGAAGGCAGGTCCAAGCTGACGCTGTCGAGGGAGAGCTTTAGGGTAAGCAGGAGCATCACGACCACAGGCGAGATCCCAAGAGTGAATGAGATGGAAGCCGTACCCGATATCTTTCTATGTGAATCGGACGGCATTATGTTAAAGGACGACATCCTTGACGATCAATCGATTATTGTCAACAACTCTAGAGAAGCGATCCTTTTGCTCGGATGCAATCATTCTGGCATAATGAACACTCTCGAACATGCCAAGCGAATAACTGACGTGCCCATAGTGGCGATAGCCGGCGGCACCCATCTAGTAGCTGCAGACAATGCACGAATGGAGAGGACCATCAGCTATCTAAGGGAAGAAAAGGTCAAGCTCTACGGATTCCATTGCACAGGGGACAAAGCATCCCACATACTCAAGACCGAACTTGGGCAATACTATGAATGGGGCCGTGTGGGAACAATATTGGAACTATGAATACATTTAAGTGTGACTAAATAGATAGGTTAGACAGAATGGAAAAGATTCTAAATAGGATATTGGTGCCAGTAGATGGATCTAAGACGTCCCATATCGCCATAGAATACGCTTCCAAGCTCGCAAAGAGCTCAGATGCGAACATACATCTTTTACATGTAATCGATGGAATAGGGCATTGGCAGACAGAGGGACAGAACGAGGATAGCTTGAGGAAGGAAAGAGCAAACTACATTCTTGAAGAAGCAGAGAACATTACAAAGAGATATCATGTGCCCGTAACGAAGAGCATTGCAAAGGGATCAGTCCCTGAGAAGATTGTGGACTTTGCAAAGGAGAACGGTATCGACCTTATTGTCATGGGCACGAGGGGGATGTCTGGATATAACAATCCAATGCTTGGTCATGTATCTGAAAAGGTTGCCCGCAATGCCCATTGCCCCGTGGTCCTCGTTTGAGACAATATGTACGGATAAGGATAAATATGATAAAAATCATAATAATGCCATGGCTGAAGTGATTATATATTGCCCATTCTGTGGTTCCCCAAATGTCGAGTGCGTCAAAGGAAAAATTTATGTATGCAGGAACTGCGGGAACAAATTTGAGAAGAAATAAACGAATTGACCCGATGTCATTCTTTTCTTAATATTGTATAAATAGTTAAATGAAGTGACAGAAAACTTTATTAATGATATTCGATATGTTTAAGAAAATATAACGATAAAATACATGGACCACCAATAAGTATAGGGCAACTACTTAGTTCCATCCCCCCGCCCTATACTTATACTTCCTCATTTAGGGCCAGATTTTTATAACAGATCCTCCCTTGAATTATCCATGACATATGAAGATCCCAATATCATGGATGTCATATTGGAAAAGCTCCTATTGGACATGTTCATAAGCCCAAGGCTTATGAGAAAGTACATCAAGATGCTCGACCTCAGAGGAGATGAAAATGTCATGGAGTTCGGGTGTGGGGCCGGGAACTCATCCAGATGGCTTGCCAAAGAGCTTTCCCGGGGAGCTTTGACCTGTGTCGACATATCTGAATTCTGGCTTGACAAGGCAAAAAAGAGGATGAGGAAGTATGCTAATGTCCGATACATGCTTGGCGATGTGACGAAGAATGAGATGAATGAGAAGTTCGACCTTATATTTATACACCAGGTGATTCATGACCTGCCCAAGAGCAAAAGGCAGGAAACCATAATGGCGTTGAAGGGGATGTTGGCCAAAGGTGGGAGGATTTTCATAGGAGAGCCGATAAATATGGGCCATGGGATGCCAGTGAGCGAGATAGAGGGGATGATGGAGAGCAGTGGGATGAAGGAGGATAATCATTACTTTGACAAGGCACTCCTCATAGGGCAAAGCTACATAGGGGTCTATTCAATTTCTGAACAGGGTAATTGAAAATGGGCTGATTAAGCCAGGCTAGCTCGAAGAACATCCATCCAA
>JAFGGT010000040.1 GCA_016930445.1 Candidatus Methanofastidiosia archaeon
AACCAGATGGAGACCAATGTGCCCAACTTCTTCGTCGCCGGCGATGCGTCGGGGCACTCCAGGGGGATAGTCTATGCCGCAGTCACGGGGATCCTGGCTGCCGAAGGGATATTGAAAAAGCATTGATCTCGCTAATGCCGTTTGGACCCCAGTTCCTGCATCAATATGGCATAGAATCTTTCCTTGGCATGTTTTTCATACCATGGTTCGTGCCCACATCTTTCCAATAGTATGAACTTGAAGTCCATCAAGCGCCTTGATAGGGGTATCCTCACACCTTCAGGGTCGTGTGTGTCATGGTCTCCATGAATGGCGACCACCGGGCAGAGTACGCTTCCCGCTAGCTCTAGGAGCTTTCCGCTATTTCTCATCTTCTCGGCTTCCCTCCACACATTCCTGAAGGCATCATAGTCGCATGAAATTGCATCCTCCCCGTGTTCAACGGCGTCGTATGAGTCCGCCTTCGACATCAATCTTCCAAATTCTGAGAGAAGGTCCCCCTTGTCGTCGGCACCAGCGATCTCGAGCTGGCTCAGGATCCTCGCTGCATCTGTCCTTTCATCCTGGCCCAATCTGCCCATGCGAGTCTCCATCATGTTCTTGCAATATGAGCCTTCCAATGGTCCGCTGCCTATGATTATGAGCTTTTCCACAACACTAGGATTCAGGGAGGCGAAGATAAGAGACAGCCATGCGCCCCATGAGTGTCCTATGATCGTCATCGGCGGGCTGCCATAGGCCTCAATGACGTCCCCGAGCTCATCTATGAGCCCCCTTATCGTCGTCCTTGTCTGAAATGGTTCCAAAACGCCCATCTTTTCGGATATCACCTCGGCTACCGGGGCCATTGTGCCCGGGGCCCCAGGACCTCCATGCACCACCATGGTAAGATAAGGGCTGCTGCCATGGAATCGAACGTTTTCCATAAATAAAATTGGGAAATTTCCTATATTAATAATTCTATAAACGAAAAATAGAATTGTTTAAAAATCATCCTTAAATTGAATTGATAAATACTAATCTTACATAATTTAATGTAAAAATAACACAAAGTTTATAATTTATTACAAAACTTTCCTATCTATGTTCTCCATTGACAGGTTTAGACTTGACTGGAAGGTCTATCTATTACCTGTTCTGGTCGGTGCGCTTGCCGGCGTTGGTGCTGTTGCGTTCAGGGCCATAATTGTCTTCATACAAAACATTGCATTCGATGGCAAGCTCAGCCTGGAGATAAACGATACGATACCTTTGATGTCGGTGCTCGGCAACTGGGTATTTCTCGTGCCCGTCGTCGGCTTCTTCATCGTAGGGGTCCTGGTCATAAAATTCGCACCAGAGGCCAAGGGACACGGCGTCCCAGAAGTGATGACGGCTGTCTTTACCAACAAGGGAAAGATACGACCAAGGGTCGCTGCGATAAAGATTATTGCTTCAGGCATTTGCATCGGGACCGGTGGCTCGAGTGGACGCGAAGGCCCTATCGTGCAGATAGGGTCGTCAATAGGCTCAGCCATCGGACAGATACTGAAGCTTTCCGGCATGGAGACCACAACTCTACTTGGTTGCGGGGCTGCGGCAGGTATAGCCGCCACCTTCAATGCGCCATTGGGAGGCATCCTGTTCACTATCGAGCTTATCTTGCCAGAATTCTCGGTACACACCCTTGTCCCGCTTGCCCTTTCAACCTCGGTCGCAACTTATATCGCAAGATTCCTTCTAGGAAATGACCCAACTTTCCTAGTTCCGACATATGCCCTGAACTCTGGATATGAGCTTTTCCTCTACGTTCTCCTTGGCGTGCTCATCGGTGTGGTATCGATATTATATATCAAGGTACTATACAGGATCGAGGACTTTTTCGATGACCTTAAGATCAGCCCTTATCTGAAACCCGCCATCGGAGGTTTCATTGTGGGATTGGCAGCGCTGGCGATGTTCAAGATATATGGCAATTACTACATATTCGGGGTAGGTTACTCAACAGTCTTCGAGATACTATCGGGCCAGTCGAGCATTGGGATATTGCTGCTTTTGCTCCTCGTATTTGTAAAGATATTTGCTACTTCGGTTACGCTGGGGTCCGGAGGTTCGGGGGGTATATTCGCTCCAGCCCTCTATATCGGGGCCTGCTTCGGGGCAGCTTTCGGCCTGTTCTTCAATGGGCTCATCCCCGGCATAGTATCTACGCCCACGGCATATGCCAACGTTGGCATGGGAGCTATAGTCGGAGGCACTCTGGGGGCCCCATTGACGGCTATAATAATGTTCTTCGAGATGACCAAGAACTATGCCATCATTCTCCCCTTGACCATATCCGTCGTCATAGCAAGGGCATTTGTCCATCATAACAGCGAAGGGACCATCTATGAGATAAAGCTTCTGAGAAAGGGCATCAAGATACCGCATGAGAGGGCCATAGACATGCTGAGCATCGCGCCTGTCAAGGACATAATGGAAGCCTATGACGAGGATGGCGGAGATCTTCCCAAAATATATCAGTACTCCTCCCTTCAAGAGGCATTGATACTCATGAACGAGAAGAAGGTCAACGAAGTTCTTGCCACGAACAAGTCTGGAAATCCTATCGGTGTCGTAAAGAAGGATGATATCCTCTACTTTTACACTAATGAGAAGTGCAGATTCAGAAAGAGATAGGATTTTCTTCATACTATTGTCTACTTTATTTGTAGCAATTACCGATAATTATTTATATCATCTGAACCGTAGAATCTACGATGATTAGTGCCGCAAAGGAAAAATTAGCCAAACGCATGGCCGGCGAGATAGCGCTCTCCGATGATCCAGGAAAGACGATGCGAAAGTGGAGGGAGATATTTGGCGTTACTCAGACCGAACTTGCCAAGAGGCTTGGAGTCTCATCTTCGGTGCTTTCTGATTATGAGGGCGGCCGCAGGAAATCTCCGGGTTCCACCACAATTAAGAAATTTGTAGAGGGGCTGCTGGACCTCGACGAGGAAAATGGAGGCAAGGTAATTCACGCATTCGGGCGAATGTTCTCCACAGACCTCTCCACGGATGCGATAATCGATGTCAGGGAATTCTCAGTGCCCAAGAAGATATCCGAGCTTTGCGAGTCTGTCGAAGGCGAGATCGTTGCCAATGCCGATCTGATGAACAGACCCATATATGGCTACACGGTCATTGACAGCATCAAGGCAATATTGGAAATGACAGCCGACGAGTTCCTGAGGCTCTACGGATGGTCGACGGAACGGGCGCTGATTTTCACAAAGGTCGATATGGGCCGCTCACCCATGGTGGCCATTAAGGTCAAGGGCCTGAAACCATCTGCAGTGGTGGTGAACGGGCCTAAGAAGATGGATGAAGTGGCAGTGAAGATAGCCGAGATAGAAAAGATCCCCCTCATACTGTCAAGGACGCCATCCATAGATCTGCTGATAAAGAATCTGAGGAGCATTTCTGATTGACATCAATAGCCTAGATTTCATCTTTGTTTAACTATATAGTTCGTTAAAAGACGAAATAGCTTACGTTATAAATCGATAGGTTTATATATGAGTCGAATTTCAAAAGAAAAGAGGTGAAAGGATGAAGACCATCAAGGACATTGGTATTGTTGGTTATGGGGCCTATGTCCCAATGTATAGGATCAAGAATTCTGATATTGCGCGGGTCTGGGGAAATGACCCGATCCGTGTTCCCGTGAAGGAGAAATCCGTCCCAGGCCCAGATGAGGACGCATGCACTATAGCCTGTGAGGCGGCAAGGAACGCCATACTAAGGGCGGCCTTGGACCCGAAGAAGCTTGGAGCGGTATGGGTGGGAACTGAATCGAAGCCTTATGCCGTGAAGCCCACTGCCACGATAGTCGCAGAGGTCATAGGCGCTACTCCGCTGATAAATGCAGCGGACTGGGAATTCGCATGCAAGGCAGGTACCGAGGCCCTCCAAGGGGCGCTCGGATATGTGGGGTCTGGGATGTCCGACTATGCCATGGCGATAGGCGTCGACACAGCCCAGGGGCAACCAGCCGATGCACTGGAGTACACAGCCGCGGCAGGAGGATCGGCAATGATCGTCGGTCCAGCGTCGGAAGCCCTGGCGACCTACGAGGCCTCATGCTCCTTTGTCACAGATACGCCTGACTTCTGGAGAAGGCAGTACGAGCATTATCCGAAGCACGCCTCGAGATTCACTGGCATGCCAGCCTACTTTTATCATATCACCAATGCGGCAAAGAACCTGTGCAGCGAGGTCGGGAAGGAACCGAACGACTTCGATTATGTAATATTCCATCAGCCAAACGCGAAGTTCCCAATGGCCGCTGCGGGCATGTTGGGTGTCGATAAGGAGAAGGTCATACCGGGCCTGATATCGCCTTACATCGGAAACACCTACGCCGGCTCCGCGGTGCTGGGTCTGGCAGCCGTCTTTGACGTGGCCAAACCGGGCGATACTGTGCTTTGCGTATCATACGGGTCTGGCGCAGGTTCGGACGCATTTTCATTCACGATGACAGATAAGATAGATGAGGTCCGCAACAATGCGCCAAACGTCAAGTCCTACATCGGCAGGAGGGTTAGCATTGACTATGCCACATATGCCCGTTACAGGCAGAAGATAAGGATGTGATGAAATGGAGGAAGTAGCGATTATAGGAATTGGCTGTACGCCGGTAGGAGAGCCATGGCACAAGTCATTGAGGAACATGGCGGTCGAATCCACATGGGCAGCCATGGAAGACGCTGCCATCGACCAGGTCGATGCATTGATCGTTGGCAACATGTCAAGCGGAAACTTCAACGACCAGGAATCCCTTGGTTCATTGATAGCTGACTATGCCGGCCTAGGCAACATCTCGGCATTCAAGGTCGAGGGCGCCTGCGGGTCAGGAGGCGCTGCCTTCAACGCAGGGGTAATGGCGGTCGCTTCAGGAATGCACGACACAGTCTGTGTGACGGGTGTGGAGAAGATGACAGATGTCGTAGGCGACAATGCAACGAAGATACTGGCCAATGCCGCCGACAGGGAATACGAGTCCATTCACGGCATATCCTTCGTAGGCCTCAACGCGATGATAATGAGGCGCTACATGTACGACTACAACGTGAAGAAGGAGGACCTCTGCGCTTTTCCAGTCAACTCGCACAAGAACGCCGTTCATAACAAGTATGCCATGTTCAGGCAGGAGATAAAGATGGATGCCGTTCTCAATTCGCCCATGGTGGCCGACCCCATGACACTTATGGAATGCGCCCCGATATGCGATGGCGCGGCTTCGGCCATAATAACGACCAAGGAGAGGGCGAGGGAGTACACCGATACTCCTGTCATCGTGAAAGGAAGCTCCTTGAAGGTCGATACGATCGGCGTGCACGACAGGAAGACCGTCACGTCAATGAAGGCCACGGTCACAGCGGCCAATGACGCTTACAAGCAGTCAGGCCTCTCGCCGTCGGACATACAGACGGTCGAGCTCCACGATGCGTTCTCCATAATGGGCGCAATAGGGCTTGAGGACCTGGGTTTCGCCGAAAGGGGGAAAGGAGCAAGATTCGCTGCCGAGGGGCAGATAGGCATAGGCGGAAAGCTTCCATGCTGCACTTTCGGCGGGCTCAAGGCAAGAGGGCATCCCGTCGGGGCCACAGGCCTGTACCAGATAATAGAGCTTTCGAAGAATCTTCGCGGAGAGGGCGTTGTCGATGCCGAATGCGGCCTTGCACAAAATATAGGCGGAACGGGTTCTACTGTCAGCGTGACCATTTTGGGGAGGGGCTGAGATGAGCGTTCCACGTCATTGGAGAGAGAGCGTCAAGAGATACAGGCTCATAGGGTCAAAGTGCAAGGCATGCGGAAAGGTCCATTATCCCGAGAGGACCGTTTGCCCGTTATGCAAGTCCAGGGAGCTTGAGCCTTTCCAGTTCAAGGGCAATGGCAAGATATACTCGTACACCATAATATGGGCGCCTCCGGAAGGGTATGAGTACTGCAAGCCATACGCTGCCGCGCTGGTGGAGCTTGAGGAGGGTGAGATAGTCACTACCCAGCTGACCGACTGCGATCTCGAGAAGATAGAGATTGGGATGCCTGTAGAGATAGTGCTCCGAAAACTATTTGCCTACGGGGAGTCAGGAATAATAGTCTACGGGTATAAGTTCAGGCCAGTATTGCCTATACTTTAACTATTTTGTTTTTTTTAAATTATTTATTTATTTTTTTGTTTTTTAATAAACACAAAAATTATATATAAAACTATAATTCTATCCTTAAATTATATTATGTGATTAGTATGAAGATCGCTATAGTGGGATATGGCAGGATGGGGCATGAGATAGAGACGTTGGCCAAGAGAAGGGGGCACACTTGTGTCACAATAGACATCTCGAATCCGGAGGCAGAGTATGACGAGATAAATGAGATATCGGTCGGGGGATGTGACGTGTGCATAGACTTCACACAGCCGGACAGTGCTGTTGCCAACATCGACAGAATGACGAATCTTGGGAAGAACATCGTAGTAGGGACGACGGGCTGGTATAAGAGATTGCCTTATGTCAAGGAAATGGTGAAGGAGAACGACATAGGTTTCCTATGGTCGCCGAACTTCTCAATAGGTGTCAATCTTTACTTCAGGCTGATAGAGAGCGCAGCGAGGATCTTCAACAACATCGACGACTACGATGTCCTGGGGTATGAGATACATCACAATGGAAAGGCGGACTCCCCCTCAGGGACCGCTATAAAGATCACTAACATCTTACTTGATAATATTAAGAGAAAGACGAAGGCAGAGTATGGGATGTTGAACAGGAGACCGGACGCCGACGAACTGCACTTCGCTTCCGTTCGCGGCGGGAGCAACCCTGGCCTGCATACCGTGCAGTTCGACTCGCCTTTCGATACTATAGAGATCTCCCATCAGAACAGGAGCAGGCAGGGCCTTGCCCTCGGGGCGGTCCTCGGGGCCGAGTTCATAAATGGGAGAAAGGGATTTTATGAGATAGAGGATCTCATTGAGAGTTTGATAGGAGGATAGGAAAATGTTTAGAGGAGTATTCACAGCGCTTGTCACACCATTCGATGAGAACGGCAACGTCGACGAGCAGACATTGAGGGAACTTGTAGATTTTCAGATAGAGAATGGCATAACGGGCCTTGTGCCGACCGGCACGACAGGCGAGAGCCCCACATTGACCCATGAAGAGCATAACAAGGTGGTCAAGGTCGTCATAGACCAGGCCAATGGAC
The DNA here is from genome assembly GCA_016930445.1 of Candidatus Methanofastidiosia archaeon. Taxonomy (GTDB): domain Archaea; phylum Methanobacteriota_B; class Thermococci; order Methanofastidiosales; family NM3; genus JAFGGT01. Next base: position 7,234 of record JAFGGT010000040.1, read on the forward strand.
GGGTGCCTGTGATAGCCGGAACTGGAAGCAACAGCACCCAGGAGGCCATCTCAATGACAAGGATGGCGGCTGACGCGGGAGCGGACGCCACTTTGCAGGTCACGCCATATTACAACAAGCCGACCCAGCATGCGCTCATACAGCACTTCAATGCGGTCGCGAACGAGGGTGGGCTCCCCGTGATAGTCTACAACATCAAGGGAAGGTCCGGTGTGAACATAGAGACGCCGACGCTCTTGGAGATGGCGGAGAACGACAACATCATAGGGGTAAAGGAGGCCTCAGGTGACATATCCCAGATGCTGGATGTGGTCAGGAGCACACCAAACGAGTTCAGCGTCCTCTCAGGCGATGACAATCTTGCAGTTCCCCTTATGCTCATGGGCGGAAACGGCCTGATATCGGTGCTTTCGAACATATTGCCAAGGGAAACTACAAACATGATCAATACGGCCCTGGAGGGCAACGTAAAGGAGGCAAGGGAATTGCACTATCATTACATGGACCTCATGAAGGCCATGTTCATAGAGACAAATCCTGTCCCTGTAAAGGCAGCGATGGCCATGATGGGATTGATAACTGAGAAGTATAGGCTTCCTCTTGCGCCCATGACGAAGCAGAATCATGAGAGATTGCAGCGTATCATGAACGCTTATCAGCTTATCTAGGTGAGGCAATTGACCGCCAACCCCATAAAGCTCCTCTTGGGAGGGGTGCCTGCAGAGGAACTTGTGGCCACACATGGCAGCCCCCTGTACGTATATGAGGAGGACTTGATAAGAGATAGGTACGATGAGCTCAACGGCTGCATAGAATATCCTAAGAAGAGGATACACTATGCAGCAAAGGCCAATTCAAATCTTGAGATCCTATCCCTGCTCAGGAGCATGGGTTCAGGAATAGACGCGACAAGCCCGGGGGAGGTGTTCCTCTCCCTCAAGGCAGGATTCTCTCCGAACGACATAATATTCACAGGGGTCAACTCGTCCCCTTCAGATCTGAGATTCTGCCATGATGCAGGGGTTCAGGTCAATATAGGGTCCCTTTATCTCCTCGAGCAATGGGGAAGGGCGCATCCAGGTTCAAAGCTGAGCGTAAGGGTAAATCCCGATGTCGGGGCTGGGCATCATGACCACACTATCACTGGCGGTCCTTCATCAAAATTCGGCATATACTACAACCAGATGGGAATGGTAAGCGAGATAGCCGAAAGGTACGACCTTGAGATAAACGGCGTCCATGCTCACATAGGATCAGGAATATTGGAGACGGACTCGTTCATCCGGGCCATGGACATAATCCTTAAGAGCGCGAGGGGATTGGACGGCCTTGAATTCATAGACATAGGCGGGGGCATAGGCATTCCTTATAGGTCCAGGGAGCAATCCATAGACCTGGCTGGCCTTGGGGCGAGCATATCCTCGAGATTCCAGGATTTTTGCGAGGAATATGGGACCGAGCTCGAGCTTAAGATGGAACCAGGCAGGTACCTGGTGGCCGAGGCCGGCACATTACTAGTGACCGTGACCAACCTGAAGCAAACCCCGAGGTTCAACTTCATAGGCGTGGACTCTGGTTTCAATCATCTGCAGAGGCCGATAATGTACGGCTCCTTCCATGAGATCCAGAACGCTTCGAGGATGGATGCCCCTGAGGAGGCTTATGTCGTAGGTGGAAATCTATGCGAATCGGGAGATGTCTTCACACGAGGTGAGCAGGGTATCGAAGAGCGGATGATCCCAATACCCGAGGTCGGCGACATACTTGCCCTGAGGAACAGCGGCGCATATGGGTTCAGCATGGCCTCAACTTACAACGGAAGGCTTCTGCCCGCAGAGGTCATTGTGTCGGGCGGAAGGGCCAGGCTCATCAGGGAAAGGCAGACATTTGAGGACCTAATAAGGGGAATGATATGAGATTCACGAAGATGGAAGGCCTCGGGAACGATTACGTTTATGTGGACCTGTTCGCGGAGAGTCTGCCGAACATCGACCTTCCCTCGTTGGCCAGGGCGGTGTCTGACAGGCACTTTGGCATCGGCTCCGACGGCCTGGTCCTGATACTCCCTTCAGAGGTGGGGGAGTGCAGGATGAGGATGTTCAACAGCGATGGATCTGAGGCCGAGATGTGCGGAAACGCGGTCCGCTGTATAGCCAAGCTTATGTTCAACGCTGGCAGGCATAAAAATGGGACGGTCAGGATCGAGACGATGGCGGGCATCATCGTTGCAAACGTCCGTGATGTTGACAATCTCAAAGCATACGTCGAGGTTGACATGGGGCCTCCAGTGTTCGATCCAAAGAGGATACCAGTGCTTGCCGAGGGAAACGAGGCATTGGACATTCCCATTGAGATAGAGGGGCGGGAATTGAGATTCAACGCCGTCTCGATGGGCAATCCCCATTGTGTCATCTTTGCGGACGAGGTAGATGATCGCATGGTCCATGGACTCGGGCCTAAGATAGAGAATCACAGGCTCTTTCCCGAAAAGACGAATGTGGAGTTCGTGAAGGTATCGGACCGAGGAAATATCGAGATGCGGGTCTGGGAAAGGGGAGCTGGAGAGACACTGGCCTGCGGTACGGGGGCTTGCGCCTCGGTGGCCGCATGCATCCGTAGTGGCCTATGCGACCATACGGTCGATGTGAGGCTTCTTGGGGGGACTTTGACTATCTCCTGGCCAGAGAATGATACGATACGGATGAAGGGGCCGGCAAGAATAGTGTTTACAGGTGAGATGGAACTATGATAGGAAGTCACAGATTGAGCAGGATAGGAAGTTACGCATTTGCAGATGTAGATAATTTGGTATCATCATTGAGGGAGAATGGCATAAGCCCAATCGACTTTGGGGTCGGTGACCCACAGGACCCTACGCCCGACGTGGTCACCGAGGCGTGTAAATCGGCAGTCGACCTAAGGAGATCATCTGGTTATCCCAGCTATGAGGGATCGCTCGAGTTCAGGAACAAGGTCTCAGAATGGGTAAGGGGACGGTTTGGCGTCGAAGTGGACCCGGCAAGCGAGATAACGAGCACGGTAGGGGCTAAGGAGGCTGTTTTCCACATGCCTCTTGCCTTTATCAACAGGGGCGATTATGTGATATCCCCCAATCCCTATTACCCTGCCTATGAGAGGGGAACGATCTTTGCTAACGGAAGCTGCCATTTCCTGGGGCTGAGGAAGGAGGGCGGTTTCAAGATGGACCTCGAATCTATCCCTGATGAGGTCAGGGGTAAGGCGAAGATACTTTGGGCAAACTATCCTTCGAATCCGACAGGTGCGCTCGCCAGCGATGCGTTCATGAAGGAGCTGGCCGACTTCGCCGTTGACAACGATGTGCTTGTGGTCTCCGACGAATGTTACAGCGAGATGTACTACGACAAGAAGCCAAGGTCGCTTCTAGAGTTCGGATATGAGAACATACTCGTGATAAACTCGCTCTCAAAAAGGTCGAACATGACTAACTACAGGATAGGTTGGGTAATGGGGGACAGCTCCGCCATAAAACTGTTCAGAAAGGTGAAGACCAATGTTGACAGTGGCACTCCCACGTTCATACAGGATGCCGCGATAGCCGCCCTGAACGACGAGGCGCATGTCGATGCCATGAGGCAGGGATACAGGAAGAAGAGGGACATAATCTGCAACGCCTTCAGGGGCATTGGATGTCCCGATTCGGTACCCGAGGCAACGTTCTACATATGGCAGGAGGCTCCAGAGGGCATCTCGGGCGTGGATCTAGCAAAGGCGCTCCTGGACGAGTCAATTGCCCTTGTCACGACCCCCGGTGCATGGATATCGAAGGATATCGATGGAGAAAATCCGGGCGAACGCTTCATCAGGCTGGCATTGGTGCCTTCTTTGGACCAATGCAGGGAAGCGGCGGAAAAGATCAAGGAGGCGAGGATCTAGATCCCTAACCCCTTGATGATATCTTTAAAGACATCGTTTATGCTCTGGTCCCCGTTTATGGTGACCAGTATGCCCTCATTTTTGTAATATTCAATAAGCGGCATTGTCTGCGCCTCATATTGCTCTATCCTGTTGTTAATGACATCCTCCTTGTCGTCATCCCTCTGATAGAGCTTTCCAGAACACACGTCACAGATGCCCTGCCTCTTAGGTGGTTTTGACTCAATGTGATAGACCGCCCCGCATCCGCATGACCGTCTTCCCGACAATCTCTTCACGATGTTCTGGGTTGGGACATCTATGTAGACGACCTTATCGATCGATATCCCCGTCCTTTCAGATATCTCCTCAAGGTCCTCTGCTTGCCGAAGCGTTCTTGGGAATCCATCGAATATGAAACCCCCCTTCGTGTCATCCTGCAGGAGTCTCTCCTCGACCAATCCCTTGATCAGCTCATCAGGCACCAGCTTCCCAGCGTCCATGTATTCCTTTGCCTTCTTCCCCAAGGGCGTGCCCTTCTTCACGGCCTCCCTAAGTATGTCGCCGGTAGATATCTGTGGCACATCCAGTTTTTCCTTCAAAAGGGTCGCTTGAGTGCCCTTTCCTCCACCTGGTTTTCCCAAAAGTATTATCTTCATCGTGTCACCATAGTCACCGCACGGCCTCCTGATAAATATATTTCGGTGCTCTAAAAATTCCCGGAAGACAAGGAAATACAAAAAACTTAATTATCTGTTCCATAATCCTATCTTATGCTTGGATGGAGCGGATATGTTCTTAGGGTGAATCTCGATGATGGTTCCTTTAGAAGGGAACCGATAAAGAAGGACTTGCTGAGGAGCGCCATAGGGGGGGTCGGACTCGCTACCGATTTTATGTTCGGAGAGGCGAGGGGGAGGATAGACCCGCTTTCGCGTGGGAATGCCATCCACATCTTCACAGGCCCCTTCACCGGCACACCTATCGTATCGTCGGGAAGATTCTGCCTCGTTACCACATCCCCGCTTACCAACTATTACCTGCAATCCCATTGCGGGGGGCAGTTTGGCCCAGAACTGAAATACTCGGGCCATGATGGCAT
>JAFGGT010000041.1 GCA_016930445.1 Candidatus Methanofastidiosia archaeon
CAGTCTATCCCAGATTCATCGACAAAGAGTATTTAAGCGAACTCAACTACAGAAAAGCAATTAAACTAACAGGCAGTACTGGTCACTTAACGGAAGTAGGAAAATGATAGGCATTGATCCTGTAATCGAGGAAATACTCAATGATGCATTGGCAGGCAAGGAGATAGATAGAAATGGGGCGTTAGATCTCATGGGGGCTACAGACGGAGAGTACCACGCCCTGTGCAATGTCGCTAATGAGCTCAGGAGAAGGAGCGTCGGAGACGCTGTCACATTTGTTTCCAATCGCAATATCTACTCCACTAACATATGTTCGGCATCTTGCAAGTTCTGCAGCTTCCGTTCCGAGGATGGATATGTAGTGGATACGAAGGACATACTTGAACATTGTGCGACAAGGGGCATTACCGAGGTCTGCATGCAAGGAGGCCTTCACCCAGACCTGGACACAGATCACTACATCGGCATCATAAGGTCGATAAAGGAAAAATTTCCCAACCTGCACATACATGCCTTCTCGCCCGCCGAGATCGACAACATGGCCAAGATATCCGGATATTCCCACAAGGACGTACTATTGATGTTGAAGGAGGCAGGACTCGGGTCCATTCCAGGAACGGCAGCAGAGATATTGGACGATCGGGTAAGAGCGCTGATATGCCCCGAGAAGATCGACACTTCGACTTGGGTAGAGATAGTAAAGATCGCCCACAAGGTAGGGATACCCTCTACCTCGACCATCATGTACGGCCATATAGAATCGATCGAGAACAGGGTCGATCACATACTGCTTCTAAGGGAGATCCAAAAGGAGACAGGAGGATTCACCGAATTCATACCCCTTTCCTTCATTCCCGGGAACAAGCTAGGGCAAGAGTACAAGATCATGGGGGCTACAGGGGTGGAGGATGTGAAGATGATAGCGGTATCCAGGTTGCTACTGAACGATCTCATGCCAAATATCCAGGCAGCCTGGGTCAAGCTTGGAAGGAAGTTGGCGCAGACCATGCTGCTATGTGGCGCAAATGATCTCGGAGGCACACTGTACAAGGAGAACATCTCCAAGGCTTCCGGAGGTATACATGGGGAGTACATATCTGTCGATGAGCTGAAAAGAATGGTGGAACCATTGGGAAGGGTGCTTGTTCAGAGGGACACTCTCTACAATCATCTCGAAGCGCCATGAGCCGGATATGCCTCGATCACAATGTCATCCCCGATATTAGATATCCTAACATCCTTGAGGGATATGGCGTCGAACATCCCGTCAACGCCCTTGCCGCCTATTGGACCAGGGGCATTTCTTCCGCCTATTATCTTCGGGGCGATGAAAAAGAGGAATTTGTCAACTACCCCCGCATCTATGGCGCTGCCATTGACCTCACCGCCACCTTCTATGAACACTGACGTTATACCCCTCTTTCCGAGATAGTCCATAAGGGGGAGGATCTCGACCTTGTCCTTTCCTATGGTGACGATCTCAACTCCCTCTTCTTTGAATCTTGCCATCCTCTCTGGGCCGCACTGCTCCGTGACAACTACGAGGACATTATCATCATCAAAGACCTTGGAGACTATCGGCGACCTCAATTTGCTGTCGAGTATTATCCTTAAAGGGTCCTTCCCAGTTCCGGCCTTTAGGGAGGGGTCATCCTTAATGACCGTGTTAACACCCACCATGATCGAATCGAACCTCCCCCTAAGGTCCCTGGAATACATTCTGGACGGGTCAGACGTTATCCATTTTGAATCCCCGGATGACGTGGATATCTTACCATCCATGCTCATTGCCGTCTTGAGCAATACGAAGGGGGTCCCAGTTACCATATACTTTATGAAGGCCTCGTTAAGTCTTCTAGCCTCCTTTTCCAATACTCCAACTTGGACCTCTATGCCGGCATCACGCAATATCTCTATCCCGCTCACCAACGGGTTCGGATCCTCCATGGCACATACCACTCTGGATATGCCAGCCGAAATTATGGCATCGGTGCATGGCGGGGTCTTGCCATGGTGAGAACAAGGTTCAAGATTGACATAAAGGGTCGATCCCTTGGCATCGATGCCCATCAAGGCCATCCTCTCTGCATGGGGCCGCCCGGCAGCTTCATGGAAGCCTTCGCCAATTATCTCGCCATCCTTTACTATGACCGCACCCACCATCGGATTGGGCGGGGTATAGCCCCTACGAGCAAGGTCGAGCGCCCTTGCCATGTAATCCTCATCTTCCACGGGATCATCCAAAGTAATGATTCATCTTTTCCTTCTTCGTATTTAAATAAGACTGATTGTGCATGTTCGGGGCCACTGTCAGGGGGATCCTTCCAGATATTTTGACCCCAGCGGCCTCCAATCCAGATATCTTCCCAGGGTTGTTGGTCATGATCTTGATGGAATTGACGCCAAAATATCCCAATATCTTGGCAACAACATCGTAGCTCCTCAGATCGCACTCAAATCCGAGCTCCTCATTAGCCTCCACCGTATCAAGCCCCTTGTCCTGCAGTTCATAGGCCTTAATCTTGTTGAAAAGGCCTATCCCCCTGCCCTCCTGGTCAAGGTATATGAATATGCCATAATCGTGCCCTCCGATGTATAGGAGGGCGTTTTCCAACTGTAGGCCGCAGTCACACCTCTTTGAAGCAAATGTATCGCCTGTGAGGCATTGGGAGTGTACCCTCACAGGGACATCCTCCCGTCCCTTTGGATCACCCTTTACTAAGGCAAGATGTTCAAATGAGCTCTCTTTAAAGGCGTATATCCTGAAGTTCCCATACATCGTAGGGAATTCTGCAGAAGGAACATCATCTAGGATATCCTTTGTCAATGCCGTTCACCTTTCTCATAGTAGGGCCTTAAGCGCCTTTTTGTAGTACCGGTACGGTGTCTGGTCACATACAACGAAAACGAATTCCTCAAAGTTCATGCCTTCCTCTGAGGCCTTCTTGCACTCTGAGACTATTATCTCGGTGGAAAGCTTTGGAGAAAGCCCTTTGAATGCCGAGCCCAGCGCCGGGAAGGCGATCTTGGAATAGCCCTCCTCATGGCAGCTTGAAAGAGTATACCTTACACATTTGGTAAGGTTTTCCGGGTCTGCTATCTTCTCGTCATTTAGAAGCACACAGTGATAGATCTTCTTTGCCAATAAGGAACCGGCTCCCGTTATGATGACCTCTCCAGGGACGCCCCTGTCCTTCCCCACTGCCTCATCCTCTATTTCCTGGCCACCCTTGATCTTTATCTTAAGGGCTATGCCCCCGCTCATCAACAGGTCGGGGGAAGAGGCAACGGTCAGGACATCGACATCGAGCTCAGCTATATCGCCGAACAATGCTGTAAACTTGGTTCCATTGCACTTTAAGTCCATAAAATCACCAATTAATTAGCTTGTTTTTAGGATTAAGCGACTCCTTTTTATACTTTTTCCAAAAAAGGCCGGCATCAATTATTTAAGCAATATGAAATAGATTTATTCGTTTCACATGAACGGGGAAGACAGGTCCTTCTATGGGGCAATAATCATAGCTTGCATAATAGGTATGATAATCATATCATATACAATAATGAGCAGCCCAAAATACGAGGAGAACTTCACCGAGCTCTACTTCTATGGGGAGAAGGTCGGCCTCTCTGAGGGCGAAGGTGAATTCGGCAACTATATGATAAGGCTCACAGACGATGGGGTGTTCCTTGTGGACAGAGCGGACCAGGCGGAGATGGGCCCTTTCATCAGAGGTTCTACAATAATTCTAGGGGATTCCTACTGGTACATCGAGGACATATCCTCCGATGGCGATGAGATGCTTTTCAGGAAGATCCCCCTCAGGGCAACCCAAGGGGATGTGATCAATGGTACCTTTGTAATAGTCAATCACAAGAATCGTGACCTCTCATACGTGTACACTGTCAAGACGCCTATCTATAGCGAAGAAGGCAGTGTGACCATAGGCGACGGTTCAAAGGAGGTGCTCGACTTTTTTGCCACCCTTCCTGTGATAGATCCCGAGGCCTTGGAGAAGACGGGCGAGTACACGGAGGAGTTCGATACTTATAGCAGGCTTGTCGAGGAGTTCGGGGAATACAAAAGGATAACGCTTAGCGATGGGAGCGGCACAATTGACCAATACTGGAGGGCAAAGGTGTCAATATCCTTAAATACGGGTGAGGAGATTCACTTTTGGATCATACTTGATGATGAATGAATCCAATTCTGAGCCTCGCGGCTGTGATGAGACTTATGAAAACTGAAAAA
>JAFGGT010000042.1 GCA_016930445.1 Candidatus Methanofastidiosia archaeon
CCCATCTGTGGCAACAAGACCAGGCTCGAGTTCTAGGCTACCAGGAGTACCTTTCCCTAGCCCAAATCTCCTCAAGATTCTTTTTGCCTACCATCGAGGACGGGATCATCTCGGGATACCCCAATGTCAATAGGGCATATACCTTCATGTTGCCAGGCACTCCTAATAGGGACTTGACCTTGGACTCATCGAAAGCACCAACCCAACAGGTGCCAAGTCCAAGCTCAACGGCCTCTAGTACCATGTGCTCGAACGCGATGGCCATGTCAGTGTCGGCCCACCTGTTCACGGTAGGATCGAGAATTCCCGCTATGATGACGGGCGAAGATGAGATCCATCCCTGTGAATTACAAGCCTCCACAAGATCCCCAGTGATGTTCTCTACTACGATATACAACCTATTTTGTATGTTTCGGGCAGAGGGGGCCAATCTTGCCGCCTCGAGTATCCTCAAGAGCTTGTCCTCCTCGACCTTCCTCTTTGCGTACCTTCTGACGCTCCTTCTTTTCTTTATAGCCTCCATTACTTCCATATAGATCACCCATGCATGGTAAATATATTATAATGCAACGACTATATATTTTCATTGTGATAGAGCGCGAGAGGATAACTTTAAGCAATGAAGAAAGGGCGGACATGGGAGACTATGTGATGTACTGGATGCAGTCGTCACAAAGGGTCGCATGCAATCATGCCCTTGGATATGCCATAGAGGCCTCAAATGAGATGGGGCTCCCCTTATTGGTGTTCTTTAACATTGCAAATGATTATCCCAACGCTTCTTACAGGCATTATCTTTTCATGATCGAAGGACTGAGAGAGATCGAAGGCGAGCTTGAAGGCAAGGGAATAAAGTTGGTCATCCTTAAAGGAAGGCCCGAACATGACATTGTGAAATATACCAAAGAGGCTTCACTATTGGTAACTGACGTGGGCTACACAAAAACTATCAAGAGCTGGAAAGAATCTGTAATTACGGCCGCAGAGTGCCCAGTTGCCTCTGTCGAATCTAACATTGTGGTGCCTGTAGAGGTGGCTTCATCCAAGGAGGAATATTCGGCAGCCACCATAAGGCCAAAGATTAAGGCAAATTCCATGATGTATCTGAACATTCCTGAGATGGGGGATATCCAAAAGGAATCCAAGGGATACGATTTCGATACGATCGATGTAGAAGACCCAGAAAAGGTCATAAGCGAGCTTGGAATTCCAAAGGACGAGAACTATATTAAGGTATTTGCCGGAGGCAGGAGCCAATGCTTGATGCATCTAGACGAATTCCTGAAGAGAAGGATCGAGTTCTACGGGGAATTCAGGAACGACCCTACAAGGGATTGTCTCTCGAACATGGGGCCCTATCTTCATTTCGGTCAAATATCTCCCATCGAAGTGGCCATGAGGGTGATAGAGAGCCGATCGGGATCTGTAGAGAACTACCTTGATGAGCTCATAGTCAGGAGGGAGCTTGCGATAAACTTCACTCACTTCAACAATGATTATGATGACTACTCCTGTCTGCCCGAATGGGCCAAGGAGACATTGGGCACCCACTCAAAGGACACAAGGGAATATGTTTACGATTACGATGATCTCAAGGCAGCAGTTACGCATGACGTCTACTGGAACGCGGCACAAAGGGAGATGGCACTGACGGGCAAGATGCACGGTTACATGAGGATGTATTGGGGAAAGAAGATACTGGAGTGGTCTGAGTCCCCTAAAGAGGCATTCCAAACTGCTATTAGGATGAACGACGAGTTTGAGATCGATGGCCGGGACCCTAACGGTTATGCAGGTGTCGCCTGGTGCTTCGGCAAGCATGACAGGCCCTGGAAAGAGAGAGGCATCTTCGGAAAGGTGCGCTATATGAATGCCAATGGCTTGAAAAGAAAGTTCGATGTTGACAAATATGTGAAAAAAGTAGAGAATTATCAACATAATTAGAAAGATATAACTATATGAAAAGATAAATAATAAAAGCGATGACCACATCAAATGAAGAATCGATCTTTCGAGGTCTGAAGAAATTCAATTTCTTCATGGGTTGCCTTCACCTGTTGCAATCTATTGCCATATTGGTGCTTAGTAACGACTTCTCGCTGCCAATCAAAACTTACTACCTGCAATACTTTTCAGAGACCCAGACGCTTGATACTGTAACAAAAGAGGCCTTCTCTTTACAGATAGGCCCAATGATAGCGGTATTCCTTCTAATATCTGCCGTATGCCATTTCTATCTCTCGACCGTAGGTTATGGATGGTATGTAAAGAATCTTAAAAAGCATATAAACTATCTGAGGTGGTATGAGTATTCTCTGAGCTCCTCGATAATGATAGTCATCATCTCAATGCTAACGGGTGTCTATGACTTGGCCGCGCTGATACCAATCTTCATGATAAACGGGACAATGAATCTCTTTGGCCTGATGATGGAACTATACAATCAGAACAAGGAAAAGGTCAGCTGGATTGCATATATCTTCGGATGCATCGCAGGGGCCGCACCATGGATTGTAATCTCCCTTCAACTCAGTGGGTCCGGTGGAGACGCTGGCGGAGTACCAGATTTCGTATACTACATATTCATATCAATATTCCTGTTCTTCATGAGCTTCGCAGTCAATATGGTCCTCCAATACAAGGGAGTAGGGCGCTGGAAAGACTATTACTACGGAGAAAAGATGTACATAGTGCTAAGCCTTGTATCAAAGTCCGCACTAGCATGGCAAGTGTTCTTTGGAACGCTAAGACCAGTATGATCTCTCCTTCTTTTCATTTTTTATTTCTCTATTCATTTTTCGATCATTATACGTAGCTTTTTTATTTTATATGGGAAAATAGCGAATATTTTATATAATAATAACTGTATCTTGTTAACAAATTATGAGGGATTAAAATGAAACTACATCATGCCGAGGATTTTAATGAAATGTCCCCCACAGACATAATCGATACCACGGAATTAGACTTCAACGAAGAAGAAAAAAGGATATTCTCCGATGCCGTTCTCTTGGCCCAACAATATAACAAATACGTCAAGGACTTCAAGAGCGGGAAAATGACCGTAATGACCAACAAGGACAATATCACGTGGTTCAGAAGATTCATATATGATGCATTCTACCGAAGGGAACTGATTGCTAGGATCGATAATCCATTGCTAAACAAGATCCTGGGGCTCATAGAAGAGATGAAAGAGCTCGACCTTAAATTCTTAGAAGAATGCCTCCAGATAGACAATCTCTATGAGAAGACGATCGAGAACATATCAGGGCACTCGATAAGCAGTTTTTATGACCTAAGGTACTTCGTAGGGGAATGCACAGAGACAAAAAAGAAACACATCATAGAAAAAATAGACAAGGTACCAGAGAATCTATCAAATCTGATAATGTTTTGATATTTAAATATTATAATATTTATTTTCATATATTATAATATATTTTAATATCATAAAATTAACACATACATGATTAGAATGATTCTATTATTACTTTTCTTTAATACTATCATGTTCAAATAGATTTATATAGATTAGATAACTAAGGTATATTGCAACAAACGCATGGGAGCGAAGGGACAGGAATTCAGTGTACTGTCCTGGAACATCGATCATGTGGATTCCAAAAATCACTTCGGTGGTTTGAAACTGAAAAAGCCGAAAGGCCGAAAGCGGGGAATCGTTGCACGGGTCAGCACCTGAAAAGAGGGGTGTTCGTACTGAACGTAGCACCTTAACCCAATTGTTGGGGGTGCTGACCCACCTTTTAATTTCCTTACTATTTAACATATGTGCGATTATACTAATAATAATTGGATATCTATTTAAGGGCATCCTTGGAAGGATATGTCATGCGTAGGCTGGGCATCATATCCTGCCAGGTCTTTGAAAAGGAGCTGGCACATCTGCTCGACGCAGAGGAGAGAATAGTACGGATATATGCTTTGCCGACTGTGGAGAACATCGGCTTCAACATTTTTCTAAAGAAAAGGAACATTGAGTTAGTTAGGGACCTCGGCGACCTGGAGGATGATGAGGAACTGGACGCCATCGTCGAGATAATGCCCATAGGATTGCATGTCGACATCCAGGACCTGATCATAAAGAGGAAGGAGC
>JAFGGT010000043.1 GCA_016930445.1 Candidatus Methanofastidiosia archaeon
GACGTTGAAGACGTCCCTATCGGTAAAGGCCCCGATATTGGCCGCCTCTGCAACATGTGCGTTCATGGGCTCTTCAGGCCTTTCCTTACCCTCCGAGGCCTTTCTCATAAACGAAAACCCGATGTTCACTTTTCTTGAAGAGTTGTATATGTTCATTTTAGATCACCTAACATTGTTTTATGCTTAAAAATAACTATGATTAATGTTCTATTTAAGTTTTTCTTAAATATTTTTTATTAATTTTGTTAAAAAATAAAAAAACAATCTTGATTTTTAATTTATTAAAAAATTATTAAATATTTATATTTCTTATCTATGTTAAGCATTTTAGAACAAGTAGGATCTAAGGCAAAGATGCGCTGTCCCTAAAAAATATAAATCCTGACCTGATATTATCCATATGAAAGAGCTTTCTGAGAAGCAGGCCAATGCCATAGACAACATAGGATTCATACTGGACCAGGAGAACATGAACAAGTTGCTGAACATAATACTTACTAGGCACCCGATGATAGAGATATCGTCCATAGATGGACATTGCATAAGAAAGGAGGGTGGCGAGAATGGTTCGTTCTTCCTCGAGGGCATTGAAGTGGGAAAACTGGCGGGATTATACACAGAGACCCCTGAAAGGCTCCTTTTGAAGATAGCCGCCAAGGTAGAAGGTCCAAAGAGGAATAGGGTATTGACATGGCACTTCTTGATCGATGACCTTTGATACGGTTATAACACCATCCTCGCATCTACGACGCTGACGCCCTGGTCGTACACGAACACTGGATTCAGGTCGAGCTCCATGATCTCGGGTTGCTCGTCAGCTAGCATCGACACCTTTAGTATGAGATCTGTCAAGGCCTCGATGTCCTTTGCCCTCTCTCCCCTGATGCCGGTAAGTATCGGATAAGCCTTTATCTCCTTTATCATCTCCATGGCATCGATCTTGTCCAGCGGCGTGACGCGGAACGACACGTCCTTGAAGACCTCCACGAAGATGCCACCAAGGCCGAACATGATCACAGGGCCGAATTGCGGGTCGTGCGTCATGCCTATTATGACCTCAACACCCTGCCTCATCATGGGGCTTATAAGGACGCCTGCAAGGTGGGCACTCTTGTCGTAGTTCATGGCATTCACTATTATCTTGGCATACGCAGTACGGGCCTCGGCAGCGTTGACAATGTTAAGGGCCACCCCTCCGGCATCGCTCTTGTGAAGTATCTGGGGGGAGAGGATCTTCATTGCCACGGGATAACCTATCTCCTTGGCGAATTCGGCAGCCTCATCCTCGTTGGTGGCCACACGGTATGGCGGAACGTCGATATCATATATCTTCAGGATCTCCCTGGCCTCGTTTTCCAGAAGTGACCTTTTTTCCTTTATAGCCTGTTCAATTAGCGGATGCATATAAATTACCGAATCAATTCTAGTAAAGATAATCATCGCTAAATAATATAAAACTAACTAAGATATAAAAAATAATAAGGCTTATTCAAGGAGAATAGCGTTCATTACACCGTCTTGGCCTGGGCGGGATGTTATCCTGGCCTTGCCAATATCGGTCTCCACTACGGCGCCTTTCGTAAGGACGTTCCTCCTTACATAGTGGATATTGGCCGGATTTTCCAAAACGGTCTGGACCTTTGCCCTCTTTGAGCCTTCGGACGTGCTTACATTGATGTATTCCGTGCTCTTAATCTTGATCTTCTCATGACCACCGAAGCCCTTGGAGAACTTCTTACGGTATTCACCGATCCTAGGTTCGATGAACTCGCTACCCATCTCTCTCTTTTTCTTCTTGCAAGCAAGCCTCAGCCTGCCGCCAGTGCTCTTTCTCTTCGATTTTCCCTGCCAAAAACCCATGATTTCACCTAATGAATGAATCTACAATACTTATTAGGAAAACGTACCAACGTTTAAAAAGCTTTCTATTATATGCATTGCGATGGAACACTATTATTCATCCCATCCAAGCACGGACCACGACGTGGAGGAGATAGATGAATACTTCGGTAACCATAACTTCCACTTTTCGACAGATTCAGGCGTGTTCTCTAAGGGAAAGATGGACAAGGGCACGAGGTTGCTGCTAGAGTCGCTGCCTCCCCTCACAAATGAGAGGGCCCTCGACCTTGGATGCGGATGGGGGGCTATAGGCATCATACTCTCAAAGCTCTACCCAATGGCCGACATTCATCTCTCTGACATCAATCCAAGGGCAGTTTCTCTCGCCAAGAAAAATGCCAAGGCCAATCAAGTGAGCGTTACCCTGCACAAGAGCGACATGTTCGAGAACATTGAGCTATCATTTGACATGATAGTCACGAACCCCCCGATAAGGGCAGGGAAGGAGACGACGTACGCCATGATAAAAGAAGGCCATGGCCACCTCAATGACGGTGGAACGTTCTTCTCCGTGGTGCGCACAAAGCAGGGGGCAAAGAGCTATGGCGAAGAGCTGGAAAGGGTCTTCGGCAATGCCGAGATCGTGAATCGTGGCGGGGGATACAAGGTCTTCAAGGCGATAAAGGATGAAAGCCGTTAAGGTTCGAAGGGACGCGGGAGAGAGCACGCGTCAGAGACTGATGGAGGAGGGTTTGCTTGACACCTCCCATAGGATCGCCACAGACGGGGATAATATTTATTTCCCAGTCATAAACGATGTGGAATGGGCGGAAAATCTGGAGATGGAGTTCGAGAAGCTGCCAAGGGTGGAAGCCTTCGAGGACAAGCTAAGCAAGATCGTGCCCCCCGACCTGATCCCACTGATAAGGACCTTCGACTCCATTGGTGATATAGCTGTCATGGAATTCGACGATGCGCTCCTCCCATACTCTAAGGGCATCGCCAACGCATTTCTTGAGGCTCACAAGCACTTCAGGACCGTTCTCTTGAAAGGCGGCTCAATAGATGGCCAGTACAGGACGAGAAGGTACGAGTTCCTTGCCGGCGAACGCAGGACCAGTACAAGGCACAAGGAATATGGCCTTGCCTTCGAGCTGGACCTAGACAAGGTCTTCTTCACTCCCAGGCTGGCGAACGAGCGGAAGAGGGTGACTGACATGGTGCGATCAAGCGAGACTGTCATCGATATGTTCTGCGGCATAGGGCCCTTCTCGATATCGATAGCCAAATACTCTCAGCCGAGCATAATATATTCCATAGATCTCAATTCAGATGCGATCGAGTACCTGAAGAAAAACATCGAGATAAACGGCGTATCAGGGATAGTGCCGATATGTGGGGATGCGAACTATGTGATAAAGGGCCTCCCTCAGGCCGACAGGATAATAATGAATCTCCCCAAGATCTCTCACAAGTTCCTGCGATCTGCCGTAAACAACGTTAGAGAGAACGGAGTGATACACTATTATACGATAATGAGGGACGAAGAACTAGAAGGGATTAGATGCTTCATAGAACAAGTGGCCGAGCAACACGGAAGAGAGGCGTATGTCTTGAACGTGATCAAGATCAAGCCCTACTCACCCTATACCTTTATGACAGCATTCGACATCAGGATAGTTTAGCCCTTTCCTCTTGCTTTTTCAGAGTCGTGACATAACCGACAATGCGATTCTTAACGGACTGGCTGGGGACTTCCAGCACATCATCGAGGAAGTCGCGATTCTTGTCGAAATCCAGGCTGAGCTCATTGCTGTACTTTGCCACTATCTCTGAAGCCACCCTCTTAATGAATCTTGGTCTTATTCTTCCCAATACTACTCCTCCTTTACAATAAGCGAAATATCAGAAGGTCATTTAAAAATGTTTTGTATTGAATATGAGGGCAAGAGGCTTAAAGGGGGCAAATGTATCGATTAATTTCTACAAGCCCCTGTATTCAACGGATGGCAGATGATCGTCCCAGGCACATGCCGAAAGGCAAGTGAGGAAGGCTCAGCAACGCTACAAAGATTTAATAAAGAGACCAAATTCATATATGTATTAGCCAAACGACAACCTGATGCCCTGGTGATGTTATGATAAAGATATACAAGCGGATTGATGAGGATCTCAAGGAGGCCGAGGACATCGAGAAGGGTTGCTGGATAAGGATGATCGCACC
>JAFGGT010000044.1 GCA_016930445.1 Candidatus Methanofastidiosia archaeon
AAATCAGGCTGCCGAGGAGAACAAGCAGGAAATAAAGGCATTATTGGAAAATGCACACTTGGTGTTCATTACTGCAGGAATGGGCGGGGGAACTGGAACTGGTTCTGCGCCTGTAATAGCAGAGATTGCCAAGGCAAATGGCGCATTGGTAATAGGTGTCGTAACGCTGCCTTTCAAGATGGAGGGCGGAGTGAGGCTAAAGAAGGCGGAACTTGGCCTTAACGTGCTGAAGTCCTATGCCGACACTGTCATCACCCTTGACAACAACAAGCTACTGGAACTTGTGCCAAATCAACCAGTGAACTATGCGTTCTCTGTAGCTGACGAGGTACTGGCCGAGATGGTAAAGGGCCTGTCCGAGACCATAACCACCACAAGCCTGGTAAATCTGGATTTTGCAGACATAAAGTCCATCATGCAGAGCGGCGGTGTCGCTCTGATAGGCGTGGGTGAGTCAAACACTAA
This sequence comes from Candidatus Methanofastidiosia archaeon, assembly GCA_016930445.1. GTDB lineage: Archaea > Methanobacteriota_B > Thermococci > Methanofastidiosales > NM3 > JAFGGT01. Next base: position 466 of record JAFGGT010000044.1, read on the forward strand.
GAACAGGGCAGAGGAAGCTGTGCAAGAGGCGCTGAAGAACAAGCTGCTCGAGGTCGACTACTCGAGTGCCAAGGGGGCATTGGTGCATGTTTCTGGAGGCCCGGACATGAGTCTCACAGAGGCGAATCGTGTTGGTGAGCTCATCAACGAGAAGATCGGCGGAAATGCGGATGTCATATGGGGTGCTAGGATCGATGAGAATCTGAAGGATTCCATAAGGGTGATGTTGATCCTCACTGGCGTTAAGTCCCCATGGATATCAGGCCGTGAGGCCGATGGTCCGGTAGCGTCCTTCAAGGCCACGAATGGCTTCAATTGGGGAAATACAGCCAAGAATCAGCCATTTAACTGGAACAATTATGATATAGAGGCTATAAGGCCATAGAGAGGAATATCAATTATTCCTCCTATCCTTATAGTTTTATCTTATTTCTGCGCCCGGTTCTATTTCGCCGTCAATGGTCAGAAGCCTGACCTTGTTTCCCTTCTCGGCGGCAAGAAGCATCCCCTGGCTTTCCAAACCGAATAGCTTTGCGGGCTTTAGGTTTGCCACTACTATTATGCTCTTTCCCACCATCTCATCAGGTTCGTAGTGCTCGGCCAGTCCTGCGACAAGCTGCCTCTTCTCGCTGCCAAGGTCTATCATCATCCTCAAAAGCTTCTTCGAACCTTCCACCCTCTCGGCAGACTCAATCCTTGCTACTTTGAACTTGCATTTTGCAAAATCCTCATATTCTATCAAATCCTTCGCCTCCTGCTTCTTCTTACCGCTGTATCTATCCTTCAGGTCGTTGATGAACTTGTCCTCTAGCTTCTGGAAGAGTATCTCTGGGCTGTTTATGGATTCCCCCCCCTTGAAGGCGGGGCTCCTTGCCCTTTCCCAATTCAAAGTGTGAACATCGCCTTTCAGGTTAAGGCCTTTCCAGATCTTTTCTGAGGTAACGGGCATAAATGGTTCTATCGCGACTGCCAGGGTGGCGCATAGATTGAGCGCTGTCTTCACGGTGTTCGCTTTTCTTTCCTCGTTCTTCCATGGTTCGTTCTCTTGGAAGAACTGATTTCCCATCTTGGAAAGCTTCATTGCCAGCTTTAGGCCGGACTTCAGTTTTGTTGAACCAATATTTTGGCCAATCTCGGCAAGGGTGCTGTACACTTCCTCATTGAACGCGACATCGGCGTCCTGGTCCTCCACTTCGGGTACCTTGCCAGAATAGTACTTCTTTGCGAACGTCTGTGCCCTGTATATGAAGTTGCCAAGATTTCCCACAAGCTCCTCATTGTTCCGTTTCTGGAAGTCTTCCCATGTGAAGTCGACATCTGATTTCTCTGGCCTGTTGATGTAAATGTAGTATCTCCAGACATCGACAGGTATCTTGCTGTTCAACACATCCGTGCCGAATATGCCCCTGTTCCTCGACTTGGAGAAGGCTCCGCCCTCGTAGTTCAGATACTCAGTGCTCGAGAGCTGGTGTACAAGGATGTATCCATCATCGGCGGCCATCAAGGATGCAGGGAAGAGTATGGTGTGGAATGGCACGTTGTCCTTGCCCATGAACTGGTATAGCTTGGTCTCTGGGTCCTTCCACCAGCTTCTCCAATCTGTCCCGTTCAAGGCACAGTATTCGGCCGTTATGGATATGTAGCCTATGCATGCGTCGAACCATACATAGAAGACCTTGTGTTCCCAACCTTCAAGCGGCACTTTAACACCCCACTCCAGGTCTCGGGTGATGCACCTGGGTTCAAGACCCTCGTTTAACCATCCCAGTGTGAAGTTTCGGGCGTTCTGAGACCAGTTCATCTTGTCCTCTGCCCATTCCCTTAGGCGCTCAGAAAGCTTAGGAAGGTCCACGAACAGATGTTTGGAGCTCCTTATCTCGGTCTTTCCACCGCAGATAGTGCAGTGGGGGTCCAAAAGCTCCTTTGCATCGAGCACCTTGCTGCAATCCTCGCATTGGTCTCCCCTTGCGTTATGCGAGCCGCAGTTCGGGCAAGTTCCTTCAACAAATCTGTCGGCGAGGTATTTGTTGCATTTTCCGCAGAAAGGTTGCTCGAGGTCCTTTTCTATGATGTAACCATTGTTATACGCCTTGAGGAATATGTCCTGGGTTATCTCGTGGTGGTATTTGGTCGATGTTCTCCCGAAATGGCTAAAGGATACATTGAACCACTCATAGATGTCCTTGTGGATCTTATAGTACTTGTCGCACACTTCCTTGGGTGTCAGGCCCTCCCTCATGGCTATCGTCTCAGTGGTCGTACCATGTTCGTCAGTCCCGCACACATATAGGACCTCGTTATCTGTATGCTTCTGATACCTTGCGAAGACATCGGCCGAGAGCACTTGGATGATGTTCCCAAGATGAGGTATGTTGTTCACATACGGCAATGCACAAGTAATCAATATTTTCTCCTTAGCCATTTATACCACCTTCAAACACGTGATTTTCAACTAAGAAGTTATATTTATATAGTTATCTTTATTTAACTCAGTGATAGCATGATCATCAAAGGCGGTATCTTATATCATAATGGCCGTTTTCTTAAGTCCGATATCTCTGTCGTCAACGGTTCAATAGTCAATATCTCAAAGGATATTGCGGGTGATGAGACCTTAGATGCTTCTGGCCTGGTCATTATCCCTGGTTTTGTAAACACACATACACACAATGCCATGACGCTCCTCAGGGGGGTGGGTGATGACATGCCGCTTCAAGAGTGGCTTTCCGAGAAGATATGGCCCCTAGAGGCGAATCTGACCTACAGGGACTGCTATTGGGGGAACATGCTTGGAATAGTTGAAATGATAAAAACAGGCACTACGTGCTTCAACGACATGTATTTTTTCATGGACTCCCTCATAGAGGCCGTTAAGGATGCTGGCATCAGGGCCAGCCTGTGCCATGGATTGATAGACCTTTTCGACGAGGAAAAGAGGGACAAGGACCTCAAGGAGGCAAAGAGGATCCATGACCTATGCAGGGGAGAGGAGCTCATAAGCTTCTGCATGGGCCCCCATGCACCATATACGTGTTCCAAGGAACTTCTTCTAGCCGTCAAGGAATATGCATATGAGAATGACATCCGTGTTCATATCCACCTCTCCGAGACCTGCAAGGAGTATGAGGATTCGATGAGGGAGCACGGGATGAGCCCTACTGAGTACATGAACTCATTATCCCTCCTTGACGAGAACATCATGTTGGCGCATTGCGTACACCTGTCTGACAATGACATCGACATCATCTCTAGGACAGGCGCCAATGTGCTTCATTGCCCATGCTCTAACTTGAAGCTTTCCTCCGGCATCGCCAGGGTCCCTGAGATGGTAAGGTCCTCGATCAACGTTTCCCTAGGGACAGATGGGGCATCCTCAAACAATGGCCTTGACATGCAATCGGAAATGAAGACTATGGCTCTCCTGCACAAGCTAGGCTCACCGACCAATCTGCCTGCCAGCACTTCGTTCGATATTGCGACAATCAACGGCGCCAAGGCATTGGGACTGAAATGTGGGGCAATAGAAGTAGGAAATTTGGCAGATCTAGTGTTCATTGACCTGGATCATTATTCAATGAGGCCCTGTCACAACATTATCTCCAATATCGTCTACTCCCTAAGGCCTGGAGCAATAAGGCATGTAATGGTCAATGGTAGTATGGTCATGGAGGACAGGGAATTGACGTTCATAGATGAGCAGGAAGTATACGAAAAGGCAGAGGCCCAGGCCTCAAGGCTTGTGGGGAGAGCAGGATGAGGATACTTATTACTAATGATGATGGCGTCCATAGCCCGGCGCTCGTTTGCCTTAAGAAGAGATTGAACAATTTCGGTTCCGTTGAGATAGTGGCCCCAGAGAAGGAGGCATCCGCATCGTCCCATGCGATCACTGTGCACCAACCCCTAAGATTCTATTCCTGTACCCTCACTGATGGCAGCAGCGGATGGGCGGTCAGCGGTACGCCCGCCGACTGCGTAGTACTGGGCATACTTAAGTTCGGGATGCCAGACCTTGTGGTCTCAGGCGTGAATCCTGGCGCAAATCTTGGCGATGACGTGACATACTCTGGGACCGTAGGCGCAGCGATGGAAGCATCACTCTATGATATCAGTTCGATCGCCGTCTCATTGACAGATTTTGACAATCCTGACTTCGAGTTCGCAGCAGATATAACTGCAGACCTGATAAAGAGAAGCGCATCATTCCCAAAACCATTTCTTCTAAATGTCAACATCCCGCCAAACCCAAATGGCAAGATGATGATCACAAGACTTGGCAGAAGATTGTGGTCCAGCAACGTCCAAGAACGGATAGACCCAAGGAACAAGCCCTACTATTGGATATCAGGCATACCAAGCGAGATATACGACGATAACTCGGACATCAAGGCCACAAATGAAGGGTACATATCGATCACGCCAATAAAACTTGACCTCACCGACTATGAGAAGATCAATGCCCTTAAGGACCTGATATAGCTCTATGACACCAAATGGCCAAAAAACAAAAAATTTATATATGAGTTCACACATATTGACTGATAATCAGTCAATATATCATTTCAGTATCTGTTGGCGGGCGCTCGCCCCCAGAATAATCAGGACGTGATATGATGATAATAGAGGCAGAAGGTATCACTTACAGTTATGGGGACCTCGTTGCGGTGGACCATATCTCCTTCGAGGTCGATAAGGGGGAGATAATAGGATTCCTTGGACCAAATGGGGCCGGGAAGAGTACGACAGTAAAGATGCTTACCGGGCAGCTGAATCCCCATGAGGGACATGTGAGGGTCTTGGGCCATGATGTGGCAAAGGAACCAAAGGCGGTCCATGAGAGGATAGGCGTCTGTTTTGAGGAGAAGAACCTATATCCACGTCTCTCGATCAGGGAGAATCTTCAGTTCTTTGCAGACCTTTTTGACGTTGAGATAGATATTGATGCCTTACTGAAGAAGGTGGACCTAATAAAATGGGCTGACGACAAGGTGGAGACCTTATCAAAGGGTATGCAGCAAAGGGTGATGTTCGCAAGGGCCCTGATAAACGACCCTGATGTGCTCTTCCTTGATGAGCCTACGGACGGGCTCGACCCTATATCTGCCGATTCCATAAGGAAGATCATACTAGCAGAGAAGAGCAAGGGCAAGACAATCTTTCTGACCACTCACAACATGTCAGAGGCAGATATGCTCTCGGATCGCCTGGCATTCATAAATGAAGGGAGGATAGTGGCCCTGGACACTCCAGAGAATCTGAAGCTGAGGCTTGGAAAGCGGATGCTTAAGGTCAAGGTGCGTACAGAAAAGGGTTTCAAGGAAGAGTCCCTGCCCCTGGACCATAAGGACACCCCTGATAGGGCCAAGGAATTGCTCGAGAACCGGAACATAGCCACAATCCATACCCAGGAGGCAACACTGGATGAGGTCTTCATCAAGCTCACTGGGAGGAAATTGGAACAATGAGGCCCAGTTGCATTAGATCTTTGATCAAGAAAGATGCCTTGATGTCAGTTAGGAACAACCTCATACTTCTAGGTATGGTAGCTGGCATACTCTTCTCCTTAATCTATTATGCACTCCCCTCTGATGTTGAGGAGACGTATGAGATCGCGATATTCGATGAGGATTCATCGCAATTCATGTCGATACTATCAATGACCGGAGCAGGAGGCCTTGAGTTCAAGGTATATGATTCTTTGGAAGGCATGAAAGAGGCCATAGAGAAGGGGGACCTCATCGCAGGCATTCACATCCCTGACAATTTCGATGATGACGTGTCAGCGGGGAGGAGTCCAACGCTATCCCTTTACTTCCTTCACGGCGCATCTGAAGACATGATGGACACATTCGAGTTCATCATCAGGTCAGGCATCGAGTTCCTCGCCGTGGGCCAGGAACCATCCATAACCGAATACGAGGTCCTTGGAATGGACATGGCAGGAAGGCAGGTCCCCTTGCGCGAACAATCATTGCCTTTCTACATCATATTGGCGCTGGTGATGGAGATGTGGACCATCTCTACGTTGATAGTGGAGGAGAACGCATTGGGAACATTGAGGGCGGTATTGGTGACCCCGGCATCATCCTCTGACGTGATCACTGCAAAGAGCATAATAGGGGTGGTATACTCAATATTTGTGGTCAGCGTGATAATGCTCTTGACCCAAAGCATCAGGGGAAATTTTCTGGCATTGTTCGCATGCGTCATGCTGGGCGCCATGTTCGCCGTGAGCCTTGGGCTCTTTTTGGGAAGCCTTACGAAGAACATTACCGGGTCCTACGTCTACGTTTCAGTACCTTTGATAATACTAATCATTCCAGCGATGCTTGTGTTCATCCCGGACGTATCCCTCTCGATAGTCAAGTTCATCCCTACATACTATCTTGCAAGCGCAATAGGCGATGTGCTCAATAGCGGAGCAGCCATTGCAGCCATTGCTAGTGATCTCTTTATCATCGCCGTGATAGACTTGGTATTCTTCTTGCTAGGCATATTCTCCTTAAGGAGGCGGTACAGTTGAATATCTCAAAGATGTGGGTCCTCACGAAAAAGGACATCAAGCTAACGGTCAGGGAGCGATTCTTCCTTTTCATGATCGCCATACCCATATTGGCAACCATAGTGATCAATGTGGCGCTGGGTTCATTGGGCCAGTCGAATCCATCTCTCGCTTATTATGGCAGTGACGACCTGGCAAGCGTCTTGGAAGGCAAGCCAAACATAGACCTTGCAATATTCGATGATTTGGAGGGGATGCTTAGCGCAGTTGAGAGGGGCGATTATGATGCTGGGCTTGTCCATATGGAGGAGACCAAGCTCTATGTCTCTGGCAAGAGCCTGTTGAGCGAGAGGGCCTCTGTCCAATCCACCGTTTCCAGTTCGATCTCTGAGATGGAAGGGCGACCAAGCCTCATCGATATCGACACGCACCTTCTAGGCGAGGAGACATACTCACTAAAAGTGAGGTTCATACCCACCCTAACGTTGTTCTCGATACTGATATCTGGCTTCATAATCTCCGCTTCAATGGTAGAGGAAAGGGAGAAGAAGACCATCAATGCGATCCTCGTTTCACCCGTCTCCTCATCAGAGGTCATCTTTTCAAAAACGTTGTATGGGCTTTTCCTTGGCGTGATACTTGGATCTTTGATACTGATGCTTCATAGCTCCTTCACAGGCGTCCTGGTAGTGCCGTTCCTCCTCCTAGGGACCATATTTACTGTTGGCCTGGGCCTTATAACAGGTTCAGTGATGGACAATATTACCGACCTGATAGCAAGGATGAAGATCTTCAACATGCTTCTAACGTTCCCGGCGCTCGTCATACTGTTCCCACAGATCCCAGGATGGATAGCCAAGTTCTTCCCCACTTACTACTTCATCTATCCTATTCTCCTTATAACCCAGAGCGGAGCGGGAATGGGCGACCTATGGGTAGATATGTTGGTGATGGTAGCTTGCGATGTCATAATACTTGCGATAGCCGTCAAGGTGTTGAAGGAAAGGGTATTGGGCAGAAAAGCCTTCATATAACAAATATTTGCCCTTTTTTCATCTTTAATTCTTATACCTCAAATAAAGGGGCCCTTTCACCGAAAGGCTTATAATTCACAAAGATTTGATGTGAATTGGGTGTTTTCATGCTTGATATTCGCCTTTTTAGGGAAAATCCTGAGCTAGTTAGGGCAAATATGGAAAAGAGAGGTCTTGAACTAACCGGTATCGATGAGATACAGGACATTGACTTAGAGAGAAGAAAGGCCATCACTGAGGTCAATTTCTTGAAAAAGGAGAGAAATGATGTCGCTTCCTTGATAAGAGACATGAAATCTGAACATAAGGACATTGCCTCAGAAGTGGCAAGGATGAAGCACATCAACGAAAGGATTGAATCTTTGGACAATCAGGTCAAGGTTACAGACACCTTGCTGAGGTCCAAACTTATGAGGATGCCGAACATCCTCCACGAGTCCGTACCACTAGGAATGGAAAATGTTACACTTAGGGAATGGGGAGAGAAGGACCATCTTGGCTTCCAGGCAAAGAGCCACGTTGACATAATCGAATCCTTAAGATTGGCCGACCTTGAAAGGGCTTCGAAGGTCTCAGGCTCTAGGTTCTATTACCTTATTGGCGACCTGGTCATGCTTGACTTTGCCTTGATAAAGCTTGCCCTCGACCTCCTTTATGAGAAGGGGTTTACGATAATCGAGCCCCCCTACATGCTCAAGAGGGAGCCTTATGAGGGCGTGACCGACCTTGGGGACTTCGAGGAAGTGATGTACAAGATAGACAATGAGGACCTTTATCTGATCGCGACTTCTGAACACCCCATGGCAGCGATGCACATGGATGAGATATTTGAGCAAGATGATCTTCCCATCAGGTACGCGGGAGTGAGCCCATGCTTTAGGAAGGAGGCCGGAAGCCACGGCAAGGACACCAAGGGCATATTCAGGGTGCATCAGTTCAACAAGGTTGAACAGTTCATTTTCTGTAATGAGGAAGACTCCTGGACGCATTTTGAAGAGCTAATAGGAAACGCGGAAACGCTGTTCCAAAAGCTTGAGCTGCCCTACAGGATAGTCAACATCTGCACAGGGGACATCGGGACGGTGGCCGCAAAGAAGTACGATCTCGAATGTTGGATGCCCGCACAGGAGACATACCGGGAGCTAGTATCATGTTCAAATTGCACAGATTATCAGGCCCGGCGTTTGAACATACGCTATAGGACAAAGGACGGCAACAGGATGTGCCACACGCTCAATTCAACAGCGGTAGCTACCACAAGGACGCTAGTCGCGATAATTGAGAACTATCAAAAGGAGGACGGGTCATTGGCCATACCAAAGGCCCTGAGGCCTTTCATGATGAACAAAAAGGAAATAGTGGCAGTTTAATGTGGAGAGGCCATATCACCGATAATCATATGCATTTGGACCCTATCAACGGTCTAGGCGTCGATGCCGCCAAGCAATTTGCAAAGGCCGGCGGCACGCACATAATCATGGTAGGCAAGACTGCGCGTGATTGGGGCCTTGATGGCCTTCGCACTGAGGATTTCATCGATTCCTATCAGAGGACTATCGATTTCGCTGAAAAGGTCTCTAGGGAGACCGATGCAGAGGCATTCCCAGTTGTCGGTTTCCATCCATCGGAGTTCATTGGGATGTCCAGCGTGCTTGGGATCGAATCCGCCTGCAGGATCGCGCAGGATGTGGCCGAAGTGCTCGAGGGCCTTTATCTAGAGCGAAAGATCTATGGCATAGGGGAGGTTGGAAGGCCTCATTATGCCGTGAGCGAAGAGCTATGGGAACGTTCCAATGTTATCATGGAAGACTTTCTAAGTTTGTCCGCGAGGATAGGCTGCCCCCTGCAGCTCCATACCGAGCACTTTGACAAGGGAAAGTACGATGAGCTTTCGGGCATGATAAAGAGATGTGGCAATCCCAAGAAGGTGATAAAGCATTTCAGCCCGCCCATGCCCTTGACGGCAGAGAGGTCTGGCGTATATCCTTCCATAGTGTCATCAAAGGATTCCATCTTGACATCCATATCGGAGTCATCAAGATTTCTCATGGAGACTGACTACATCGATGACTCTTCGCGACCAGGGGCAGTTCTAGGGCCTAAGACCGTGCCCAAGAGGACATTGGACTTCTTGGAGAAAGGCATATTCACCGAAGATGACGTTGCAAGGATCCATGAGGACCTTGTCGAAGAGATATACGGCATCGAGTTCCATTGATCGTTAGATAGCGAAAACTATTTTATAACATCGGATGTAGTAGCTACTGTGATATGGTGGCGGCAAGGAAACTGAGGATCAAGGACATCGTCATCGGCAAGCTGGAACTAACCGACGATTCAAACAATATCCTGGTATCAAACTTTGGGAACAATGATGAGGTCAGGATATGCGGCACTGTGGTGAACAGATTCATCAGCGACGATGGGAACTATGGGAATCTTCTTATCGACGATGGTTCAGAGAGCATACTCACGAAGTTCTGGCGTGCTGACGTGTCCAGGCTCAAGGGCTTCGATAGGGGAGATTTCGTCGATGTTGTTGCTGGTGTAAAGGAATACAAGGATGAGAAGTACTTGCAACCGGTCCACTTGTTCAAATGCGACATACACGATTGGATTGAGTTCCAACTTGAGGTCGCCCTAGGGATAAAGGAACTTGTCGAATCTGGCGAGTGGAAGGAGCTTCCAGTTTACGAGGATCTCGCAAATTCCCCGTTCGATGATGACGAGGTCCAGGTAGCAGGCCATGAAAGCAAATACGACAAAGATATCGATGACTCGTTCGAGGAAGAGAGCATAATCTTCGATGATGACGATATAAACAGGGCCGTGCTGGAGTCTATCGACAAGAATCCCATGACCAAGGACGAGATAATCAAGAAGACCATGCTCGATGAGATCGATGTGATGCTATCGATAAAGGAGCTACTGGAAAGCGGTGATATCTTCGAGGTGGATGGGAAGTACAAGAGGTCATGATCGTCCTTTGTATCATCTATTCGTTTTTCTCTCCGTATTGCCTCTTTCCTTGATCATGTCCATTCTGTTCAACACAAGCACTATGCAATGCGACCCATGAAGTACAAGGGGCGATACCCTCATCCTATGCTTTACGGTGCTAAGAAGCTTTTCCTCAGCCTCATCGAAACCCAAATGGTCCCCAAGGACAAAGCATGGTTCTTCTACGGGCATGCTGCCTAGCTCGTCCCCGCCCTCATCTAGAAGCACTATCCTTTCCCTATATTGCTCCAGGATCTCCTTGAAAGAGTGGCCAGATATGTATATCCCTGGCGTGGATTCCACTTCCTCACCTTTTCTGTATGATTCTAGCGCTTTCATTAGCAATATTGCCGTGCTCCGCTCGTCAGGCGAAAGGTGCTTGACATTGTCCCCCATCACCCTTATGCATTTTGGCGGGTCAGGTTCGCCCCCCAGGCACAATATCACCTGAACGTCCTTCCTTATGCCATGTGACAACAATAGTGAGGAGGTAAGGCATCTGCAAAGTATGTCGATCCTGCCGCCAGATCCTGGCAGGTCCTTCAAGAGGAAATCCGGGGCTGTCCTTGCCCTGTTCCCCTTTACAATGAAAGTTATCATAGGTATCACAGGTTAAATAGATTCTATCATTTCATCCTTTAAGAATATTTATATACCCATTAGCGTACCTATTAATATGCGGGCCCTCTACATTGGCAGATTCCAACCCTTCCATTTTGGGCATCTTGAGGTCATCAGGAACATTCTAATTGAAAATGATGAGCTTATCATCGCAATAGGAAGTGCCCAGGAATCCCATACCAAGAAGAATCCCTTTACTGCAGGAGAAAGGTTCGAGATAATAAGGGCCAATCTAGTGCATGAAAAGTTCGACCTCTCAAAGATATACATAGTACCAGTTGAGGACCTGAACAGGAACTCTCTTTGGGTCGCGCACGTTAGGAGCATGGTGCCGAGATTCGATAAGATATATTCCAACGAGCCCCTCGTGAAGATATTGTTCAACGATGCAGGATATTCTGTCGTGAACACCCCTTTGTTCTCTAGGTCGGAATACTCCTCCACCAAGGTCAGGGAGACCATTCTCAATGGGGGGGATTGGGAGAAATTGGTGCCTGTGGCCACAAGGGATTACATCCTACGCGTCAATGGCGTTGACCGTATAGTGCACATAAATAGTAGCGATAAATGTTAGAACTACTAAACGAAATCTTTTTATTTGGCTATACCATAATATATATCAATTGGAGTGGTATTGATGAACAATATTGTTAATAGGGCTATTGAGCACGCATCTGCGGAATACAAGGTCACTATCCTGCTGGACGAGTCGAATGCATCTCACTTTTCAGAACTTGAGATACCCGATGGGGTCAAGGCCGTAGTGAAAAAGACATCCACAGGCACGTATCTTGAAATATCGGGTGATGCTGAGAAGGTAATGGCGCTTGAGGTACAACTCTATGATATCATATCGAGCTCCTTCGTGTACTTAGGCAGCCAAGAGGACGTGGCATTAGCTGAGTCTCTCTAAATCGTTTTTTCCAAATCGATTACTTCTTATACTATTGCATTTAATTTGACCTATGGATCACAAGGCAAAAGGTCTCTTTTTTGTCTCGCTGATGTCGATAGTGTGGGCCATACTGATAATAGTGTCCAAGCTCTTGCTCAACAAGGGCGTGCCGGTATTCACTTATCTTTTCCAGATGGTCACACTGGCCGCTTTTTTCATATTCGCATATGTGGTCGTTTTCCACCGGGCCAAGCTATGCATCCCTGAAAGGTCCTTGCTCAAGTATGTGATACTGATCGCTCTCATAGGCACCGCAGGGGCCAACATCGTCGGCTATTATGGCCTTGAGCACTCATCATCCATAAACTATGGTTTCCTAGTCAAGACCACGGTCGTCTTCACGGTCCTGTTTGCCCACTTCTTTGTCGGAGAGAAGTTCAATATGCACAAGGCAATGCTGGTCCTGCTCCTGCTATTGGGCGTTTATCTGATAACTACCCAAGGACGGGAGATAATACCAAACAAGTACGACCTTCTGATAGTCCTGAGCGCTTTTGGTTATGCCTTTGTGAACAACATATCAAAGATAGCACTGAGGAATATGGAGCCAGAAGTACTTTCTCTATACCGGTTATCATTGGGCGCTTTGTTCCTGTTCCTTTTCGTGATATTCTTCCAGGAGGGCTTCTACCATGTTAGATACCCTTTCTACATCGTTGTAGGGGCCCTGCACATGGCCGCCCTGATGCTTCTTATATACAAGACATTGAGGATAACATCGGTATGCTATCTTAGCATGATGTCAATGGCGACCCCAATCGTTGTCACTGTCATAGGCATAATATTTCTCAACGAGCATTTTTCGCTTGTACAGGCGGTCGGAGGCTTTCTTATTATATTGTCAGGTGCCTTCATACATTCTAAGAACATCTAACCTTTCACTGATCTTAGGTATGACTCCACCCTTGAGAAAGCATCTTCCATGGTCTCCACGGGCGGTAGGAACACCGACCTGAAGTGCATTTTGCCCTTATCGCTCGAAAATCCGCTACCATGTACGAACAGGACATGGCAGTTCTCTAGGACATCGAGCACGAACTTCTTATCGTTCGTCCACCCCTTATGCGTTATCTTGGGAAATATGTAGAAAGCTCCTTCAGGCCTCCTTGTCTCAAGGCCGTCGATCTCATTTATCCTCCTGTATGCGAAATCCCTTCTTTCATGCAGCTTTCCTATCAGGTCCTTGATGTGGTCCTGGGGTCCCTTAAGGGCGGCATAGCATGCCTTTTGGCATGGTGCGTTTGGACTTAGTCTTAACCTTGCCATCTTCTTCACAGATTCCTCTATCCCGCTCATTTTTCCCTCTGGATCATGGAAGCACATGTAACCGACCCTCCATCCTGGGACGAGGTAGAGCTTTGAGAATCCGTTCATAAGGACTATAGGCACGTCCTTGCTATATGTTACAGGGGAGTAGAATTTGCCATCGAATGTCAGCCTGTCATAGATCTCGTCCGAGATCAGGAAAAGGTCGTGCTCCCCACAGATGTCCACCATTTCCTGCACTACATTCTTCGGGATCAGTGAGCCAGTAGGGTTGTTCGGGTTGATGAGTACCAGGCATTTCGTCTTCTCATCGATGTTCTTCCTAATGCTGTCGACATCGCATACCCAATCCTCCTCCTCGATTGTCGTGTACTCTACTGGACTGGCGCTGTAGAACTTGGCCAGTGAATTGTATGTTGAATAGCTTGGGTCAGGAAGCAGCAGCTTGTCACCTTCGTCCAGTGATGCAGCAAATATCATGTTAATGGCCTCTGAAACGCCATTTGTTACCAAGACGTCATCCATCGTAGCCTGAATGTCGTTCTTGCTCTTTTCATAGTCCAGGATCGCTTGCCTGAACTCAGGAAATCCCTCTGAAGGGGTATATCCCATGTCAAATCTCTCAGTTGAGTCACAAACGGCATCCAGCATGTGCTGAGGGGTCTTAAAATCGAATTTGTTCGGATCCCCGATGTTCAATTTTGTCAGCACTATGCCCTTCTTTTCAAGCTTCGATGCTGGAACCATCACATCCCTTATTGCGTATTCAATGGTATTCGAACGAGAAGAAGGCTTCATCAAAACACTTCCATGCTATCATTAATTCTTTTCAATATATCTTTTGTCCATGAGGATGAATAATTTAATCTTTTCTCTAGCTGTATTATCTCAATGTCTAGTTGAAGCTGTCTTATCCGCTCCCTTATCCATTTGTCATCCTGGTCAGGGCCGAGGAATATGATGTCGGGGGCTATCACTTGGACCATTTTGAAGAAATCCTCCGGGTCGCCCAGATACGCCTTCTCTACCATTTTTAGGCTCTCGACCATAAGCTTCCTCTCATTTTCGTCAAAGACCGTTTTCTTTCCCTTTATTCTCCTCACATTTTCGTCCCTAGCCACTATTACGTGAACGTCACCATATTTTTTGGCCTCATTGAACAGATATATATGACCTGGATGTAGGATATCGAATGTTCCAGCTACTAGCACCTTCATTTATACACCACTTATTTGAAGTTTGGAAAGCCTTATATAAATTTATATGTTATTTAAGTGTAATGAGCGATTCTTTGGCAGATCGTCCGGAACCTGGAGGGAAGATGTATCACCTTTCCATCTCTAAAGGTGAGCTGCCAAATTATGTACTTTTGCCTGGGGACCCAGGCAGGGTAGATGGCATCTGCAAATGCCTCGAAGACCCGGAGATCGTGTCCTCCCACAGGGAATACCGTATAGCCAGGGGAAGGATCGGCGATGTGGAGATCGGAGTATGCTCAACAGGTATCGGTGGCCCTTCAACTGCCATAGCTTTGGAGGAGCTGGCAAGGGTGGGCTGCGATACCTTTATCCGTGTGGGGTCGACAGCTTCATTGAGAAAAGGCATCGGGTGCGGAGAACTTATCATCAACACCGCCTCGCTAGGCCTTGGCGGCACCACTAAGGAATATGTAGCGCCAGAATATCCTGCCAATGCAGATTATGAAGTCACCCAGGCCTTGATACAATCATGTGAGGAAAACGGCATTGCCTACCACGTCGGCATCGCAGCATCGACCGACTCATTTTATCTTGGCCAGGCAAGACCAGGCCTCAATGACTTCTTTCCAAGTTCAAAGGAGCACTTCATCTCCGACCTAAGGAAATGCAATATAATGAACTTTGAGATGGAGGCTGCCACATTGTTCACGTTGTGCAACATCTATGGGCTTCGGTCAGGTTCAGTATGTGTGGTCTATGCGAATCGGGAGACCAATGCGTTCAGTCCTATTGGCCAAGAGGATGCCATCACGTCTGCCATCGGCGCATTAAGCATCTTGCATGTATGGGACAAGGCAAAGAATTTGCATTCCAAGAAGCATTTTTATCCAGACCTATTGAAAAAGTGATCCAAATGGCGTTATTTGGGACGGCAGGCATTAGGGGGAGCTCATCGGAAAAGGTTAATATTGAGATGTGCTCAAAATTGGGAGGGGCAATCTCAAGCTATTTTAAAGATAGGTCAAGAAACAGATTCATCTGCGGATGTGATGCAAGAACATCCAGCCAGGCGCTGAAGTTCTCTTTTATGTCGTCGTTGCTCTATCATGGATTTGATGCCGTAGACATAGGCGTTGTGCCTACCCCCCTGTTGGCGTTCGCTACCTATAGGGATGGATGTCCTGGCGCAATGATAACAGCATCGCACAACCCGCCGATGGATAATGGGGTAAAGCTATTTCAAAACGGCCTTGAGATCGGACTTGAAGATGAAAAGGCAATAGAATGTCTTTACATATCTGGTGAAGGCCCGCCCTACGACTGGAAAACCTGTGGGCGTTACTGCAGGATGGATGTCGAGAGCTATTACGTGGCGTACCTGCTATCATTTCTCAGTTCGAGATTTCCTGCCAAGAGTCTTGAGGGCATGAGGATATTGGTCGATTCTGGTAACGGAGTTGGATCAAGCGTCATACAGAAGGTGCTAGAGCAACTGGGCGCAAATGTCTTTCTTATCAATGACCATCTTAGCGGTCTTTTTCCTGGAAGGCCTTCTGAACCCTCCATGTCAAACCTTGGGAAAACGATCGAATATGCGAAGGCATTTGGGCCTGATATCATCATAGCGCAGGATGGCGATGCTGACAGGGTCAATGTGCTGACATCTGAGCTTGAGCTTATCCCAGAGGATACATTGATCGCATTTTTCTCGAACTACTATTCGAGCCAGGGCGACAAGGTGGTTCTTTCCATAGACACATCCTTGAGGACCGACGAGCTTTTGGAAAAGAAGGGTGTTCAGGTCGTTCGAGTGCCATTAGGATATCTTCACGACGGAATTAGGCAATACGCTCCTTCCTTCGCTGCCGAACCATGGAAGCATATCCATGTGCCTTTTGGGCCGTGGATAGATGGCATCATGACCTCTGTCATGTTGTCCCTGATGGCCAAGGCGACGCCAATCCCAGAACTGTTGAGCAAGGTTCCAAAATACTATCAGAGAAAGATCAATGTCAAGCTGAAGAGAATGGGGGATTGTCACGATATAATAAAAAAGGCGCTCGATGCTTTATCGAACACGAAAGACTTAAGGGAGCTAGTAACTATATCCGGTGTTAGGGCCAACTACAATGACAATTCATGGATATTGATCAGGCCTTCGGGGACCGAACCAAAGCTGCGCATCATCATCGAGGGCAGGAACGAGGACAGGCTTGAAGATCTAAGAGAAACAGTGGAATCAATATTGGGTGATTATGGATGATAGGCATTATCGGAGGGTCAGGCATATACGACCCGGAGATGATCGAAGATGTCGTAGATACGGTCGTGAGAACGCCATATGGCGATGTTGACATACTGAGGGGATGCTATTCTAAGAAGGAAGTTGCATTTTTGCCTAGGCATGGAAGATCGCACGGAGTGCCCCCCCACATTATAAACTATCGGGCAAACATATGGGCGTTGAGATCTATCGGGGTGGACAGGATATTTTCTACTTCGGCGTCAGGCTCCATCAATACCTCTATAAACCCTGGGAGCTTTGTCGTGCTTTCGAATTTCATCGATTTTACAAAGGGAAGGCCAAATACGTTCTATGATGGTCCTAGCTCCCTTTCGGGCCTGAAGGAGGTCGTTCATATCGATGTTACCGAGCCATATTGTCCTGAACTGAGGCGTTTGGCGATAGAGGCAGGAAAGGGGTTGGACCTTCCTATAGTAGAAAATGGCGTGTATGTATGTACAGAAGGCCCAAGGTTTGAAACAGCCGCAGAGATAGAGATGTTTTCCAGGATGGGTGGCGATGTCGTGGGCATGACGAACGTTCCGGAAGTAGTCCTTGCACGGGAGCTTGAGATATGTTACTGCTCGATCGCCTTGGTGACTAACTATGCTGCAGGGATATCTGGGTACAGGCTCACCCACAAGGAGGTGCTCGAGCTCATGGAGAAGAACAAGGAGGCAGTGGGGTCGTTGTTCATGGATGCTATCCCAAAGATCCCCCAGATCCGTAAATGTGAATGCAAAAATCTGCTTCAAGGGGCCAAGTCAGATTGATAGTTATCATATATCTATCATTTTAATTTTAAGTTAATATATAATCTCATATCATGATAGTAGAGAAAACATATATATTAGTCAAAGAATAGTCTTCTTTGATGATTTCTAATGATAATAAAGATAAATACGATTTGAAGGCCGAGCTTGAGAGGAACATAAAGACTGTTGACGAGCTCGAAGAATACATATCGCTTACAGATGAGGAGAAGGAGAGCCTTAAGGAAATAGTTCGACTTCATCCCATGAGCATCACTAGGTTCTACATGTCCTTGATCGATCCTAATGACAAGGACGACCCCATAAGAAGGATAGCTGTCCCTACTGACCAGGAGTTCTCACAAGGCGGATTGTACGATACCAGTGGAGAGAAGGACAATACCGTAACAGTGGGCGTCCAGCACAAATATAAACAGACGGCGCTGGTGCTATTGACGCACAGATGCTCCGTATATTGCAGATTCTGTTTCAGGAAGAGATTGGTTGGAAGGTCAGAGAGCGAGATCATCTCGAACATAGACCAGGCAAGGGACTACATAGCAGAGCATGAGGAGATAACAAACGTTCTGCTATCCGGCGGTGATCCGCTGGTACTTGAGAATAACATAATTGAACATTTCCTCAAGACGTTCCTTGAGATAGACCATATCAACTTTGTCAGGATAGGCACAAGGATACCAATTGTGCTGCCCCAAAGGATATATGAGGATCAGGAGCTGCAGGAGCTTTTCAAGAAATATTCCAAACCTGAGAAAAGGGTCCATATAGTCACGCATTTCAATCACCCTAAGGAAATTAACGAGCATTCCATCAAGGCCGTTGACACGATGATACGGTGTGGTATGCCCGTACACAATCAGACCGTCCTTCTTGGCGGTGTGAACGACGATCCCATGGTGATGGTCGATTTGATGAGGAATCTTGTCAGGATAGGAGTGAATCCCTACTACGTGTTCCAATGCAGGCCGGTCAGGAGGGCCCTGCACTTCCAAGTGCCTATATCAAGGGGGATCGACATCATCGAAGAGGCTAGAAAATACCTATGCGGCATATCAAAGAGATTCAAATATGCAATGTCGCACAGAAGGGGCAAGATCGAGATCATTGCAAAGGATGAGAACTATATGTACTTCAAGCAGCATCAGGCAAAGGACGTAAGCAAATTGGGCGAGTTCTTCAAGGTCCCATTGGATGAGAACCTTGCTTGGCTTGAGGACCTAGAATAAAAATAATATTGAAAGATAGGGATAAATCAGAAAAATCATTTGGTATAGTCGTATGCAATCTTGTATGCGACCTTTCTCAATCCAGCTTCGATGTCAACGTTCTTGACGGTCTTCCTGCCTGCATGTTTGGCTTCCATCATAGCCTCTTGTGCAATGTCAACGCCCCAGTCCTCAAGAATCTCTGACAGCTTTTGGGAAGCGCCCTTGCTTACCCTGTAAGCCCCGGCCTTCCTAATGATCTTCTCAATAGTAGCAATTGGTAAAGCCATAATATACCTCCTTTGACTTCATTTGGTTATTATTATTTATTATATTGTTACTAATTATGAAATTATAAGTTATATAAAGCTTTCGGTTAATAAAATTAATTTTTTTGTTAAAATATTACATAATAATACTTATTAATAGGATGTAAGGCAAAATTACATTTTTTATAGGGTGCTAGGCGCCAAGTAATCAAGCATGTCATCAAGATCTCCCCTTATTTTCACAACAATGGGCCCCAAGGGACTATCACTAGAAAAGTTGACCTTTCCTACAAATGCCGCCTGCCTGTTCAGGTGGATCCTGGTGCCATCTCCGTCCTTTCCGTTCCTTATGGCCTTTCTGGCCGAGTCCCTTATGGACTGGGCATCTATGAGGACCTTCAGCATCGATAGGTCTTCTAGTGCTCCAGATTCCCCAACAAGATACTCGTCATCATTGAGAAGCTCAATATTAGGAAATATGTTCTTGATGGCCTTTATGACCTTCTCCTCGTCCTCGGTCGGATTGATCCTCGCCCTAACCGTTACGCGCATTGTACCACTCTGAGTATTTCCATAGGGACCCAAGTGCGGAAGCCGCCCTTTCAGGGGAAGGGTAACTAGGTATCTTGTTTATCAGCATATACCTAATAGAGGATGTGGCAACTTCGCCAGACATGAAGCATGTGACGATGGGCTTTTTCCTCGACCAAGCGTCTACGATGGCCTTTGCATGGGTGTTCATGCCGATCTTGGCATAAGTCGGAACGACGATGATGCTCAATATGGCGTCAATATCCTCATCTTCTTCCAATATCTTGATACTGGAATAATACTGATTGTAATCCGCCTGAGCTATCGTATCTATGGGATTGTTGACAGACGCGTAGGGTGAGAGTATCCTTTTCAGGCTGGCCTTGGTCCCATCATTAAGCTCGGGTATCTTCAACCCCTGCGCCTCGCATTCGTCCGTTGCAAGTATTCCCGGCCCACCGGCGTTTGTCAGTATGGCGACCCTGTTTTTCCTTAGCATTGGCTGATTGAAGACCTTTGCAGAGTCTAAGAGATCATCGATAGTATCAGCCCTGAGTATCCCTGCCTGCCTGAACGCAGCATCGTAGATGGAGTCGCTTCCGGCCAAGCTTCCGGTGTGGGAAGATGTGGCTCTTGCGCCTGCCTTTGACCTTCCCGACTTGAGGGCTATGATAGGCTTTTTCATGGAGCATTCCTTGGCCACGCTGATGAATTTTTTACCGTCTTCCAATCCCTCCATGTACAAAGCTATGCTTTTTGTGTCCTTGTCGTGTGAGAGATATTTCAATAGTGAGCAAAAATCGACATCGACCATATTGCCTATAGATATGAACTTTGAAAAACCTATGTCCTCGTATACAGTTTTGTATATTATGGCAGCGCCCAAGGCACCACTTTGTGAGATGAATGCTATGTGGCCATGTTTGGAGTTCATAGTGAAGGTCGCGTTGAGCCCCGTCAGATTGTTTGTCATCCCAATGGAGTTGGGGCCTATAAGCCTCATGCCGAATCTTTTTGAGATGTCGTTTATCCTATTTTCAGATTCGACATTCCCTATCTCGGAAAAGCCTGCGGATATGATTACTACTCCTTTTACTCCCTTTCTGCCGCACTCCTCCAAGGCATCTTCAACACCGTGTGACGGGATGGATATTATGGCTAGATCCACTTCATCTTCCACGTCCAGTATGGACCTGAAGGCCTTTGTACCATCTATCTCTTGTTCCCTGATGTTTATCAAATAAAGATTGCCATTGTAGTTCCTAAGATTCTTGACTAGGTCGTATCCCACCTTCTTCTTGTTGTTGGTGGCTCCAATGAGGGCTATAGATCGGGGATTGAATATATCGTCCAAGTATCTCGTATCAGTTTCGACCATGTAAAAACACCAATATGCTGTCCATCCTATATTATAATTTCAGTTAATAAATTTTGGCAAAGGCCCCAATTGTAGAAGGCATTAAAGTGTAAAATACATACGAATCATTTGATGTAAATACGTCAAGAGATTATTTCATAAAAATAATAAATATATACATATTATAACATAAATTATTATATATTATATATGTTTAATATATCAACCTTACACAAAGATATATAAATCATAAAAAGAATCTTCTGCAAATAATGAAGGTGATAATTTGGCACTATTTGGTAAGGATGATAACAAAGTCGAATCACAAGATGAATTGAAAAAAATCCCGACATATGTCGGCGCGATCAAACTGGGCACTGCGAACTCGACTATAACTGCAGGAGACAATCTTATAGGCACGAGATCGCTTGTCAGAAAGATCTTCAAGTCCTCCGCATACGAGAAGTCGACCAAGGTCCCCGATATCATCGTAGGCACGACTGCGCTCGAATATGAGGGATTGGGAGAGCTCATCTACATAGTTAACAAGGGAGTAATAAAAACGAAGGATGCATACTATCTTGTTGAGTACCTCTTCAAGCATTCAGAAAAGCACAACATGACAGACAGCAAGAACATAAAGATATTTGCAGCCACTCCCGCGATAGCCGCAGAGAATCAGAAGGAGGAACTGGAGACCCTCTTAAGGGAATTCGTTTCTGATGTCAAGATAATTAGCGAACCGTTGGGGTCCTTGATATACCATAATTGGGTCACAGGGGTCTGCGCCGACATAGGCCATGGAACGACCGACTTCACCTTGATACACCAAAAGCTTGCAGTGAAAGATGATATGGGGGACGTCGTGGCAGACACGATACCCATAGGCGGAAGGGACATAGATTTTGCAATACAGCAGGCTATAAAGAAGAAGTATGGGATTGAGGTGCCTTTGGAGGAGTGCATGAGGCTCAAGGAACAGTACTGCGGCCCATACTATGAGTCCATCGTGCTTGGAAAGGAACTGCCAGAGCTTATCGAGAACGTTATAACGGAAGAGGGACTTGGCCAGGAGATATTCATCGATGCCGACATCATAAAATCAGTTAACGTGATAATCGACCACATAGCCAGAAAGATAGTTGAGCTGATAGGTAAGTCGCCGTTCACTGTGAGAAAACACCTTTATGAGGCCATATTGATAAACGGTGGAATATCCTCAATAAAGGGATTGGACATCACTCTGAGGAAATATATATCCGAGCATGCGAATCTGCCCCTAGAATCGGTAAACGTGGTATTGTCACAAGACCCGTTGCACTCATCGATACTTGGAGCGAAAAAAGCTGCAGAGATCGTTTTTAAATGATTATATTACACAATATTTTTTAACTTATTTTTTTATCTTTGTTTATGACGTTTGATGAGAAATCCCTTTATGGCCAACTTTATGGAAAATACGCTGTTGATGTGGAAGGTATCATACGCGGATACGTGTACGATGTCGATGTCGAGATCAAGGGAGGGGACATCTATTTCCATCTGGACATGTATCAATATGCCAATGTGTACAACACAGGTATGGTGGACAAAAGCAAGTACGGGCCTAAGATAAAGCTTACACTGACCCCAAAAGATGTCCTGGCAGTAGGCAGGGATGCCATAGTGATAAGCTATGGTAAGATACCTGACCTCAAGGAGATAGAGCGATTCAAGCTGGTGTTGGCAGAGAACGACGGGCTGAAGAGAAGAGTGAGGGAATGCAGCGAGGAGCTGGAGGCCATAACACGCAGTTTGCGTGACAAGGACGAGAAGATCACAGAGCTCAAGGAAAGAGTCTCCATCCTTAGGAGAAAGGAGGAGGAGTTCGACCTTCTTAGGGAGGAGCTTGCAAGACAGAAGGGGGAGCTGGAAGCCTCAAGGCAGTACATGAAGGTAATCGACAAGCTCGACCGCAAACTTTCAAAATACCTTGAGAACGTTGAAGAGTGAACTGATGAAAAAGAAGACGGTAGCTTATCATCGTGAGGACATAATCTACGATAATGAGCATTGGGAAACGCTGAAGATTCTGAGGGATGAAGCGCTTACGGTCATGGAATCCATAGCGATGTATTGCCCCATAGCATATGGCAGCGTCGCGAGGGGGGATGTCCATAAGGGAAGTGACATTGACATATTCATTCCTATTGGGATATCGTCATATATACTCGACATCGCATTGGACCGTTTTGGCATAATCGAGAAGACTATAGCCATGGCAACGCCATGGCATCTAATAAAAGCCCACATCACACTTTCAAATGGGGCCACGGTGACATTCCCACTGGTCGAATTCATGAACTTTGAGAGGGAGTTCTATTATTTTGGTGGTGCTGTGGGCATAGACGACATTGTCCATGGGAGGAGGGTCCCAGGGATCGACAAGAGGCTAATGCTGATAGAACCTACGGAAAAAGGCCACATCGGAACGGAGATCACAGGCAACGAGTCCATGGCCGCCAAGATTGTTGGGGTGCCCATAGAGGTCATCAGGGAAAGACAGCAGGTCCTGAACCGGAGGGATAGGGTAGGCAGGACTGGCATCTACCTAAAAAAGCACATAGCTCCTGATGAGAACATAGAGGCGGAACTGAAGAAGCTTGCCGACAAGGACACGAACATCAAGCGACGATACAAGGTCTAGCAACATTAATATCTATTGGAATCTAGTTATGGTATGGTGTAAAAATGGATTTTTTCCCGACAAAGTCCCAAAAAAGGTCCATGTACGATGTCGTTGGGGTTGAAGACCTTTTTTCTGATGTGCCTGGCAGGTTCATCTGTGAAAAGGACCTCCTCGGGCCCCCAATGAGCGAGATCGAGACAAGGAGGCATGTTGAAGGCATACTTTCAAAGAACGTGGATGTGACCTCCTAC
Organism: Candidatus Methanofastidiosia archaeon; assembly: GCA_016930445.1. GTDB lineage: Archaea > Methanobacteriota_B > Thermococci > Methanofastidiosales > NM3 > JAFGGT01. Next base: position 24,381 of record JAFGGT010000044.1, read on the forward strand.
AAGGGGGGAGGCGCCTATGATCACTACGTGCCCGCGCATGTCCAGCAAATTGCGGCCAGGAACGAGTTCTATACATCATATACTCCGTACCAACCAGAAATATCCCAAGGCATGCTACAGGCACTCTATGAGTATCAGAGCCTCATGTCAAGCATAATAGAGATGCCCATAGTCAATGCATCGATGTATGATTGGTCCACGGCATTGGGAGAGGCCGCCTTGATGTGTAACAGGGCAAATGGCGGAACGGAGTTCATAATACCAGAGTTCACCTCACCGGAAAGGAAGGCGGTGTTGAGGTCGTACTCTGAGAACGTCGGGATAACTATTCTAGAAGCCACTCATAATCCTGAGACAGGGCAGATAGATGTCGATGGCCTCTCGGACATAATGACCAGACAATGTGGGGGCGTATATATCGAGAATCCCTCTTATCTTGGATTCTTTGAGGAATCAGTGGACGAGATCTCAAGATTGGCACACGACAATGGGTCCCTTTTCGTAGTAGGGGTGGATCCCCTATCGTGCGGCATTGTCAAGGGGCCCGGGTCCTATGGGGCGGACATAGTGATAGGCGAAGCCTCGCACTTGGGAAATCCCATCAATTTTGGCGGCCCTCTACTTGGCCTGATGGCAGTGAACGATGACAGGAAACTGGTCAGGACCATGCCAGGGAGACTGATTGGCCTTACCGAGGACCTTGACGGCAGGCCATCATATGTAATGACCCTGCAGACCAGGGAGCAGCATATCAGGAGGGAAAAGGCTACATCGAACATATGCACCAACGAGTCCCTATGTGCGCTCTCCTGTGCAGCCTACATATCCTCATTGGGAAAGAGGGGTTTTGTGGACCTGGCAAAAGCTCTATTCTCCAATGCATCGTATGCATACGATAAGATAGGGGCCTTGGAAGGGTACAAGGCCCCAGTTCATGATTCGGTCCATTTCAGGGAATTCGCAGTGAGGCATCCCAAAAGCTTGGACAGAGTGGAGCATCTCCTGAACGAGCATGCTATCACAGGCGGGATACCGGTGGATGGGAGGACGTCCATCTACTGCATCACCGACAAGCATACCAAGGCCGGCATAGACGCCCTTGTAGATGTCCTGGGGGGCCTTTGATGTACAGGCAGGCATCTGGGGAATGGGACCTTAGACGCTACTCGTCCGAGGGCAAGAGGGGGTATGTGCCGATCGATGGCTTTGGGCATCCGCCAGAACTGCCAATGGCGCTTAGGAGGGATGCCATGCCCGAGATACCCGAGCTTAGCGAGATCGACGTAGTCAGGCACTACATCTCCCTGTCGCAGATGAACTTTGGCGTAGACAATGGCTTCTATCCGCTTGGGTCTTGCACGATGAAGTACAATCCAAAGATATGCGAGCTTTTGGCCATGAACTATTCTGCTTCATCGCACCATCCACTGGACCCCCAATGGAGCGTCAAGGGAAATATAGAGATAATGGGCCGCCTCTCTGAGCTGCTTGCCGTCATCTCAGGAATGGATTATGTAACTTTGCAACCTGCGGCGGGGGCTCAGGGCGAGTTTTTGGGCGCAAAGATGATCTCTGCATATCACAAGGACCGAGGTGAGGCCAGGGATGAGATGATAGTGCCTGACACAGCTCATGGGACCAACCCCGCGAGCGCCGCCATGGCAGGTTACCGCATAGTCGAAGTGCCATCGGGGGTGGATGGCCAGATAGACACGGAAGCGCTGGAGGCATGCATATCCGATAGGACGGCAGGGCTGATGCTCACGAACCCGAACACCCTGGGCATATTCGAGGCCAAGATAGGGGAGATATCGGAGCTTGTGCATGGTGCAGGGGGATTGCTATACTATGACGGCGCGAATCTCAATGCCCTTCTTGGAAGGGTAAGGCCGGGGGACATGGGATTCGACATAGTACACTTCAATCTGCACAAGACCTTTTCGACCCCCCATGGTGGCGGAGGTCCGGGGGCGGGAGCAATTGGTGTCAAGTCATATCTCAAGGGATATCTCCCATCCCCCATGGTGGCAAGCGAGGGTGAAAGCTACGTCTTTAGGCATGACCTATCTCCCAAGATACAAAAGATCAGAGCGTACCACGGGAACTTTGCCATAATCCTTAGGGCCTATGCATATCTGGTCTCCCTGGGATATGGGATAAGGGACGTCTCCGAGCTCTCGGTGCTCAACGCCAATTACCTTTTACATAGGCTCAAGGAACACTTCGATGTGCCGTTCCTTGCATCGACTCCCTTGAGGAAGCACGAGTTCGTGATATCTTGTGAACGCATAAGAAAGGATACCGGAGTGACCGCCCTGGACTTTGCCAGGAGGCTCCTGGACTTTGGGCACCATGCGCCGACGGTCTATTTTCCCCTAATAGTAAAGGAGGCCTTGATGATAGAGCCGACGGAGACCGAGAGCAGGTCCACCCTGGACTCCTTCGTCGACGCCATGATAAAGGTAAAGGAAGAATGCTATAGGGACCCAGACCTTGTCAAAAACGCGCCTTACAGCACCTCTAGAAGGAAGATCGATGTGGTGAAGGCTGTTAGGGAGCCTAAGCTTTCCTGGATGATGGAAGGCAAAGGCTAATCATTTCCTTTTTTGCAAGCCCTGCATGCTTCGACGAATGCGACGAATGTAGGGGCGGGAGACTCCACCCTTGACTTGAACTCTGGATGGAACTGCGTTGCAAGGAAGAATGGATGTGAGGGCAGCTCAAGGATCTCCATACGGCCGTCCGGCGACTCGCCTGAGAATACCAGGCCGTTCTCCTCAAGCAATGGTATGAACTCGTGATTGACCTCCAATCTATGCCTATGTCGTTCCGTGACCTCTTTTTTGCCATATATCCTCCATGCCATAGTGGAATCCTTTATCAGGACCTTCGATGCGCCGAGCCTCATCGTGGCACCCATGTTCTCAAGGTGCCTTTGGGACTCAAGGAAATCTATTACCTTTGTGCCATCCTTTTCGAATTCGCTTGAGACAGCATCCTTTATCCCACAGTGCCTGGAGAACTCGACCACTGCAAGCTGGAAGCCATAGCAAAGCCCCAGGAACGGTATTCCTCTTTCCCTCGCAAAGCGTATGGCGTTTATCTTGCCTTCGGCCCCCCTAGGTCCGAATCCTCCGGGTACCAGTATCCCATCATAGCGCATCAGCTCTTCGTTGTCAATGCAATCAGCTCCGACCCATTCAATGGCAACGTTGCAGCCAGATCTGTAGGATGCATGTTTCAGCGCCTCTTTTAGCGAGATATATGAATCGTGCAGCTTTGTGTACTTGCCTACAAGCGCTATCCTCACTTCGCCGTTTTGTCCCTTGCTGATGGTCCTTTCCCAATTTCCAAGGTCTACCTTCCCATTAAGCCCGAATCTGTTGAGGATCTTCTCCCCCACCATCTGCTCATTGAACTGAAGGGGAATGCTATAGATGTCATCAACGTCGATGTTCTCTATCACCATGTCCTTTTTTATGTTGCAGAACAAGGATATCTTGTCCTTGACCTCAGGGGTCATTGACTCGTTGGCCCTGCATACCATCATGTCGGGCTTTATCCCCGACGCCATCAGCTCTCTCACTGATTTCTGGGCTGGTTTTGTCTTCTGCTCGCCAACGACGTTCATTTTCACGATGGGTACGACATGAATGAACATCGCCTCCTCCTCATTGGCGATCTGTCTAACGGCCTCAAGGAACGGCATGCTCTCGATGTCACCAACGGTCCCCCCAACCTCTATTACCATGAAATCGTGATCATCTGCACTGCGCCTTATCTCTTCCTTGATCTCGTTCGTCACATGAGGTATTATCTGGACCGTCTTTCCGAGATAGTCACCTCTTCTCTCCTTCTGGATGACGTTCTGGTAGACCTTTCCTGTTGTGATGTTGTGTGAACGGGAAAGCGAGATGTTTAGAAATCTTTCGTAGTTGCCAAGGTCCAGGTCGACCTCTCCCCCATCATCAAGCACGAATACTTCCCCATGTTCAAATGGGCTCATCGTCCCCGCATCTATGTTGACATATGGATCTATCTTGATCGGGATTACGGAAAAACCCATGGATTGAAGAATTTTCGCGATTGAGGCAGTTGTAAGTCCCTTTCCTAAACCCGATAGGGCTCCACCCGTCACAATGATGTAGCGCATAATAATTTCTATAAAAAGGGATTTATAATTATATTTAAACAAAAAAATGTATAGAGGATATTAATCCTCTTCTTGGTTGTCGCTTTCAGAATCTTCCTCTGATTCCTCTTCTGATTCATCAGGCAGTTTGCTGATGTACCCCTTTAGCTCTTCGGGGGTGAGCCTTCTGAACTTCCTGTCCTTCGTGGTTATCTCAACGACCTCGATGTTGGAAGCCTCCATCTCGGAGTCCATGGACCTTCTGAGCACTTTGAGTGCCAGAACTATGGATTCCTCGATGCTTTTCGTGGGCTCGTATTCCTTCTCGAAGTAGTCCATCGCGTTAGGCTTTCCAGAGCCTATTGCTGTGGCCTTCCATTCAAGGAACGCGCCAGAAGGTTCAGTGACGAAGATCTGCGGGCCTTCAGAGTCGACACCTGCGATTATGAGGGAGACGCCAAATGGTCTCAATCCGCCATACTGTGTGTGCATCTGCTTCAGATCGCCTATGCTCTTTGTCAATGCCATGATCGAGATATCCTCATCGTAAGTCAGCTTGTGGACCTGTGCCTGTATCCTTGCCCTGTCAACCAGCACCCGTGCATCGGCGATGATCCCCGATGAAGCGGTCGCCATGTGGTCGTCTATCTGGAATATCTTCTCAAACGATTCTGCCTCTACCAGATTCGAAGGAAGGCTCTTGTCTACTGCCAACACTATCCCTTCATTGCATTTGACTCCTATGGCGGTCGATCCCTTCTTTACAGCTTCAGCTGCATAGCTGACCTGATAAAGGCTGCCGTCAGGTGAGAAGACAGTAATTGCATGATCGTAACCTCCGCCCCTTGGACCAAACACCATTTATTTCTCCTCCTTTATAGAAGCGATTACTTTATCGATTTCTTCTGAGGTCAGTTCCTTTGTGCCGTCCTGAGTGATCTTAATCACATTGACGCCATCGCCGGTCCCCATGTTCCTTGATATTGCCGCTAGTAGTGCCCTCACTGCAAGCTTGACCGCAGCCTCCGAGTCCATGTTGTCCCTGTACCGGTCGTCTAGCACCCCGTATGCAGGTTCCATGCCTGAACCAGTGGCTACCATCTTATCCTCTGAAACGCCACCTATCGGGTCTATTGAGTAGACATATCCCCTTTCGCTGTCAACTCCACCAAGCACCAACCAAGCATACAACGGGTAGTATCTCTGACCCTGCAATATTGCGGCAGTAAGCTTTGCCAAGGCCTTCGGGCTCATCCTCTTACTGTTCTTGATCTCATACAGCTTGGCCTCTGCCTTGAGGTATCCCACCAATGATTGTATGTCTCCAACGCTCCCAGCTGTTGTGACACCTATATAATCAGTAATCGTCAGTACCTTCTGCGCGTTCTTGTGCGCTATATGGTATCCCATTGATACACGTTTATCGGCCGCGAGTACCACGCCGTCCTTAAACACCAGTGCCACGGTTGTGGTTCCTTTTTTTACATCCATTTTTTGTTACCTCCATAAAGAAGGAGAAAAAGATTTATTTAAATCTTTAGTGACGGCAAGAAAATATCCGCCAAAACAAAAGGAAAAGGGAAGGTAATATTACATTCCCATATCTGGCATTCCGCCCATATCTGGCATTCCGCCACCGTGGGCTCCCCTGAGGTCAGATGCTGCAATGACGTCGTCTATCCTCAATATCATTATTGCGGATTCTGAGGCCGACTTTATTGCCTGTTGCTTGATCCTCAATGGTTCGATTATGCCATCTTGCAGCATGTCAACGGACTTGCCCTCGAATACATCGAGACCCATGTTCTTCTGCCCCTTCTCATGTTTTGACCTTAGGTCCACAAGAAGGTCTATGGGGTCCAGACCTGCGTTCTCTGCAAGTGTCCTTGGTATGATCTCCAATGATTCTGCGAATGCCTTTAT
>JAFGGT010000045.1 GCA_016930445.1 Candidatus Methanofastidiosia archaeon
AGGTGTATAGGAAAGGGCAGGAGGGCCTTTCACCGGGTCCAAGCTTATACACCACACAACCGACCTGCCCTTTCTATTTTTCGATCACACCTTTTCCATTCTGCTTTTCATTGCTTCTTCGTACGATCTCAACCTCTCATCTATGTAAGGGCCGGCATCTCTTCCGTATTCCTCTATGAGCTTGACTATCGAGCTCCCTACTATTATCGCATCGGCACCGGCTTGTGCAAGTTGTGCCACATGAGTCGGCGATGAAACGCCGAATCCTACGGCCACCGGCCTCTTGCAGATCCTCTTTGCCTTGCCCAAGAGCTCCAGAGTAGAGGCGGGTATGTTCTCTCGCTCTCCAGTTGTGCCAAGATGGGCGACCAGGTAGACGAATCCAGTGCTCGCCTCATCAATATCCCTTATCCTCTCAAGGCTGGTGTTCGGGGCAGCAAGAAATATCGTCTTCAAGCCAGTCTCTTCACAAAGTCTCCGGTATTCGGAAGATTCCTCCAATGGCAGGTCCACTATGATGATCCCATCGACCCCCTTCTCCTTTGCCATTGCCAGAAAACTATCAAGGCCCATATGGTAAATCAAGTTGTAGTAGGTCATCACGACTATCGGCGTGTCGGACCCCTCCTTGAACTTTGATACGACATCAAGGACGCCAGCCATGCTGGTGCCTGAGCCCAAGGCCCTGGCCGATGACATCTGGATCGTCTTCCCATCGGCTATCGGGTCGCTGAAAGGAATCCCAAGCTCGATCACATCAGCGTATCTGTCCATTATCTTGAGAAAATCCAGTGTCTTATTCAGATCCGGGTCCCCTGCGGTGATGAATGGTATCAGGGACGGCTTTCTTTCGATCATTTCAAGGCCTCCATGACTATCTCTAGGTCCTTGTCCCCCCTTCCGGAGAGATTGACTATAACTACATCGTCCTTAGGTAGCCCCCCTGCAACGTTCATGGCATGCGCAACGGCATGGGACGATTCCAATGCGGGGATTATGCCCTCGGTCCTCGAGAGCTTCATGAACGCGTCCAGGGCCTCCTTGTCAGTTGCACACACATATTCCACGCGCCCAGAGTCCTTCAAGAACGCATGCTCGGGCCCAACCCCAGGATAGTCCAGTCCTGCAGAAATGCTGTGGGTGCCCGCTATCTGTCCGCCATTTTCCTGCAGTATGTATGTGAGCATGCCGTGGAAAACGCCTTTCTCCCCCAGCGTCAGCGAGGCGCAGTGTTCCTTGGTGTCCATGCCCCTTCCAGCGGCCTCCACACCTATCAGCTTGACATCATCGCCTATGAACGGGTAGAACATACCCATGGCATTGCTTCCTCCCCCCACACAGGCTATGGCATAGTCAGGCAGTCTGCCCTCGCATTCCATTATCTGCTCCCTTGCCTCCTTTCCTATAACAGCTTGGAAGTCCCTCACCATCTCAGGATAGGGATGCGGACCGACGACCGACCCCACAACATAATGGGTGTTCTCATAGGAGGATATCCAGTCCCTCATGGCCTCGTTGATGGAATCCTTAAGGGTCCTGCTGCCTGTGTCGACAGGATGCACCTTTGCTCCCAAAAGCTCCATCCTGAAGACGTTCATCCTCTGCCGATGGACGTCTAGGCTGCCCATGTACACCTCGGTGTCCATACCCAGCAGTGCGCCGGCCATCGCCGTCGCCACTCCGTGCTGCCCGGCACCCGTCTCCGCAATGAGCCTGGTCTTCCCCATGCGCTTTGCCAACAGGGCCTGCGCGATGGTATTGTTGATCTTATGGGCCCCTCCGTGCATCAGGTCCTCCCTCTTTAAGTATATCTTTGCCCCACCAATGGCCTTGGAAAGGTTCTTGGCAAGATAGAGCATGGAGGGCCGCCCTACGTACGTTCCCAGGATCTCATCAAGGGAATCCTTGAATCCACTGTCCGCTGCAACAGACCTATATGCGTCTGATAGCTCGTTCAACGGGGCCATCATGGCCTCTGGGACGTACATGCCCCCAAACTCATCGAATTTCATTTGCTCACCTCTGCATCTTCATATAGCTCAAGACATAATCTGGACATCATTTCCTCACTTTTCCTTCCATCGGTCTCTACCCCGCTTGAGACGTCTATTCCATAGGGGGAGACCTTGGAGACCACTTCTTTGACATTGGACGGGCATATGCCACCTGCCAGGACTATCTCACGCTCGCTTGCTATTATCTTGCTGACATCTAGGTCATGCAATCTCCCAGTCCCAGCGCCTGTGTCGAGGAGCACCTTATCAACGTCGTACCCTTCCATCTCGTCCAACAATTTTCTGGCGTCCTCTGCAGGGTCCGTGCTGGATAATGGCACCTTGAAGGCCATCATAGCATGCACCCCGTACTCATCCCGCAAGCGCGCCAGGTCCCTTGCTCGCATCTTTGTGGAATGGACCTGTATGTACTCTGCGCACGTTCCCTCTATCATGGCGCTCCATGAGCCATAGTCCTCCTTGGTGGATACCAGGTATACCGGCACCTTCGACGATCCCATTATCCTCCTTGCATCTGCGATGCTCACCTCCCGCCTTGAATCACAGCCCACGATGACCCCCGTGGCGTCGGCGTATCTGGACACCATCTCTGCTTCAATCGGGTCCCTGACACCGCATATCTTAACGAATCGGGGCCTCATGCTACTCACCCAGGCAGCGCTTTACGAAGTTCTCGATGATCTTCAGCCCTTCCATGCCATCAGGGTCAGTAAGTATGCTCTCCGGGTGGAATTGCACTCCCTCAAGCCTCCCATCCTCAGACCTTATGCCCATTATCGTGCCATCCTCGACCTTCGCTGTTACTGTGAAACCTTCTGGCGGCCTGATGACTGCAAGGGAATGGTATCTTCCCGCTTGAATGGGATTGCTGATGCCCTCGTATATCGCCTTCTCGTCATGGTATATCCTGCTCGCCTTGCCATGCAATGGCGCAACTCTCCCCACAAGCCCGCCGTAGTGGTGGGCCATTATCTGGTGGCCAAGGCATACGCCGAGTATAGGGCACTTCGCTTCCTCGAGGATACTAGGCACGTTTCCAACGTACTCTGGCTTGTCTGGCGAACCGGGTCCCGGGGATATGATGATGCCATCCGCCTTGCGTCCCAGTATCTCTCCCACATCCGTGTCGTTTGGCAGCACCTCCACATCATCGTAGTGCGCCGCATAGCTTGCCAGATTCCATACGAACGAGTCCTTGTTGTCTATCACCAGTATCATCTTCCTCCCTCCCTGTCGAATGCCGTGAACATGGCCGACATCTTACGTTCCGTTTCATTGTATTCGGCCTCGGGGTCAGAATCTGCCACTATCCCCGCGCCAGCCCTGACCCTGCAGGAATCGTCGAACTCGGCCATCCTGATGGCGATCGCCGTGTCGGCACAGCCATTTGTGGAGAAGTATCCAACACATCCGCCATAGACGCGCCGTCTGCTCCTCTCTAGCTCGTTTATTATCTCCATCGCCCTCATCTTCGGAGCTCCGGTGAGGGTGCCTGCCGGAAAAGAGGACTCTATCGCGTCGAAGACGGTCCTGCCTTCCCTGAGCCTCCCCGTTACCTCGCTCTCCATATGCTGCACATGGCTGTACCCCCTGACCTTCATCAGGGTGGGGATGGATATCGACCTCGGCTCGCATATCTTGCCGATGTCGTTTCTTGCAAGGTCCACTAGCATGATATGCTCCGCCCTCTCCTTCTCATCAGCTAGTAATCTTGTGGCCAGCTCAGCATCCTCCTCCAGGTCATGCCCCCTTCTAGCGGTGCCCGCTATTGGATTTATCTTTACTATGTTCCCCTCTACGGAGGCCATCGTCTCTGGGGACGAGCCGGCTATGCTCTTATTCCCATATTCAATCAGGAAAAGGTAAGGGCTTGGATTCACCTGCCTAAGATTGCGGTAGAACTGGAATGGCGTGGCATCGGTCCTTATGCTGTACTCTCTGGATAGGACGATCTGGAACGCATCGCCTGCATAGATGTGGTCCTTTGCCAGGTCCACAAGTCCCATGAAGTCCTCGGAATCTGAATCTGTTGACATTCGGTCTATCGGGCAGTGGAGGTCCTCCAGTTCAACGCCCTTGGCTTCCCTGACCATGTCGCTCAATGTAGGTCCCGAATCCGTTATCGAAACGAGCTCTAGCGTCCTTTTAGAATGGTCAAAGACGAACACATCCTCATAAAAACCGAACACCGTAGGCTCTTGGATCTTGCCACCGATGTAATTTTGGACGGCATCATAGGCGACGTATCCAACGAATCCTCCGGTCAGCTTCTCACAATCTGTGGAAACTCTGCGCGATAGCGTCTTTAGGGCTTTAAACGGGTTCGTCTCCCCAGATGCCTTCTTTCCGTCCACGTACGTGCCATCCCCCTTTATCTCGACGACGAAGGACGGGTCCGCCGATATGTAGGTATGCCCGGAGCCATTGTCCTTGACCGTTGTCTCAAGGATGAAGGGATTGGAATGGCCTTCTCTCAGTGCTGAAAAGAGCTTCAGGGGGTCGACCATCTCACAACTTTGGGTAAGCATTCCTTATCATCCCTATCCTGTCCATTGCGATAGTGCCTAGCGCCGATTCCATCAATTCCTTGCACTCCAGTATTTCGCCCCTGCCTGTC
>JAFGGT010000046.1 GCA_016930445.1 Candidatus Methanofastidiosia archaeon
ACCCTCATTGCGAATCTGAGACACAAGAAGGACAACATAAAGATGGAGATCAACGGCAATATGGTCTCCTCTGGAAGAAGGAAGCTTGGCATCGTAATGGGTGACAACACCAAGACGGGCATAAATGTGTCTATATACGAGGGAAGGAAGATAGGGAACGATTGCGGCATAGGCCCAGGCGTGATCGTGAAGAACAACGTCGATCCAAACACAATAGTCTTGGCCAAGCAAGATGTCGAGACCTTAACCTTCAGAAAGGATTAGGATAGAATCTGGTTCTGCATAGAGGTCTATTTCCTTCTTTTTGACATTGATCGTCTTCATCGGGTCCGCATCGGCCATCAATCTATTTCCGTTGGAATCGATGAACAGTCTGTTGATCTTACCAAAGTACTGAGTGTACTTTACCTTGCCCTTGATATGATTGGCCTCTTTAGAGGTGCTATGGAGATCAAAATTCTCCGGCCTTATCGCCGCGTATGCGCCATCTCCCACCTTGAACTTTTTTTCCTTGCTGTCAGCCACGCCCCTTATCACCCCGATGTCCGTTTCTAACGTGATGTACCCATCAATGCTTGAAACAGTGCCCGGTATCAGGTTGCATTCCCCAATGAAATCTGCCACAAAGTAATTTGTTGGGTACGAGTATATGTCGACAGGCGCCCCCACCTGCTGGATGATGCCCTTGTCGATCACGGTAAGCCTGTCAGAGATGGCCAATGCCTCCTCCTGGTCGTGGGTCACATATATCGTTGTTATGTCAAGCCTCTTTTGTATCCTTGAGATCTCATTTCTCATCTCTATACGCAGCTTTGCATCAAGATTAGAGAGGGGTTCGTCAAGAAGCAGGACCTTTGGTTCTATTACCAGTGCCCTTGCAAGGGCCACCCTCTGCTGCTGGCCGCCGGACAACTGGTAAGGGAATCTTTCTGCAAGCTTCTCGAGCTTTACCAGATCGAGGATCTCATTGACCTTTTCGGTAATCTTCTCCTTTTCCATCTTCCTTATCTTCAGCCCGTACGCAACATTGTCGAATATCGACATGTGTGGCCATAGCGCATAGTTCTGGAACACCATTCCCGTTTCCCTGAGATTCGGAGGGACATTTGTCACATCGAGGCCATCGAACAATATCTTGCCTTTTTCTGGGATGTAGAATCCAGCAATGCACCTCAATATCGTGGTCTTTCCACAACCGCTTGGTCCAAGCAGTGTAAACAGCTCTCCGTCCTCTATCGTTAGAGTGACATCATTTACGGCCACAACATCCTTGAATCGCTTTACTATGCCTTCTAGATTGACAGTAACCATGAATTATCCCCAAGACTATCAATGATTATACACCTTTATTTGGATTTATATCTTTTTTCATAGGATGCCTCCTAGACACATGGAAGATCATGCATGATACGGCGACAACAATTAGGCAACATACGAGAACGGCCAGAACGCCGCATGGGGGCTTTTCCCCTTCGACAGATATTGACTTGCCTATGATGGGCGTTTCGCCCTCTAAGACCATTATTCCCCAAATGCCCTCTACATCGAAAGAGAACACTCCGCTCGGTTCCAGATAATGGGTGGAGCCATCTGGTGATATCAGCATGACCCCGATATCACCGGTATCGTCCTGCCCGACGTAACCTGCATTCAAAGCCACCATCTCTCCAACCATTATGTTCTCAGGGACATCAAGGAACAATGGGCCGTAGGCCTTGTTAAGGACGATCCCAGAGGATGAATCTTCAAGATTTTCCATGACATCTTGGAATAACGGGCCATTCTCATCATTTGCTTCTTCAGGTGGGTGGACCAAGCCCCTTGAATCCTCTCCAGCTTTATTAGTTACCTCAATGCTGACACAGATGGAGCCACATGCCAATATGCAGGAGGAAGTCCCCGAGATATTGGCCTCTTCAAGCAGGACATCATCGTATCCTGAGACCATGACCTTTGCATTGTAATGGCCCCCATAACCCTCTTCGGCATCTATGCTGCATTTTACTTCCCTGTATTCCCCCCGCTTGAGGGATAACATCCTTGGTTCAACCATGATCCAGGACACGACATCTGAATACTCGCCCAAGACCTTTATAGTGAATAAGGCATCCCTATCCCCCGTGTTGTAGACCGTGAATTTGAAGTTTTCATGGAATGGGAATCCCTCTATAACTAAATGCTGATTGTTCCCCGAGAGCCCCAGGCCAGTGTCAGCCGAAATGAATGGAGTATGGCATACCATGGCGCAGAATAATAAAAAAAAGAGGATAATGGGCCTTCCTTTCATGATATCACATCAAAGAGTGATCCCGCTACCCCTTTCGATCGAGAACGTCCAGGACGAAAGATAGGTCCCTGCAGGCACGTAAGGCACCTGCTTCCCTGCCTGTAAATCAATGGCAAATGACACCAAACCATTCTGGCAATCTATGTAACCATCTACACTGGGATTCAGGGTGCACGAGGAGGAGAACACGCCCTGATATATGCTTGTGAGCTCGCTCGATACTGGTTTTTCATCTTCATAACCTCCAACTATGCTGCCCCCAATGGGGCATACGCCGGCGCATATTGTGAAGTATGAGCCGGGGTCGATCATGATGTCGTTGAATTCCAGTGCATTGGCCTTGAAGTTTACATTCACCTGTGTGTTCGAAGTGATGCACGTCTGGATCGATATGGGGCTATCAAGCGTCCAAGGGCTTTCAGGTTCGCTGTCAATAGAGCTTAGATTGATCTGGGAAGGTACCCCTGTCCATTCTATGTAATCGTTCACATCGAAAAACAGGTCGTCATAAGTACATTCCAGACCACTGTTGTCCTCTACTCTCACCTCCACCCTCCATGTGTTCTCGCTTCCGCTTGGAACAGACACCTTGTCAAGGACGAATGGGAAGCAGTATTCGAACAGGCAAGGCGAAAGCTTCTTGAAGCTGGTATGTGCACCCAGATATCCTGCGGGATAGCTTTGCCATGTGCCAGAACTGCCATTGTTCTCCCAGACGACTTCATAGCTGCATCTCTTGTCTGGAGAGGAGGGGATAAGCCCGCCACTGCCAGCATAATATATCCTCACATGCACACTTGATATGTCATAGATCCCATTTTTATCCAACAAGTCGAAGCTTACCAGGTACTCCCTGGCTACGTCGACATCGCCCACAACATTCCCGTCAAGGTCAGTAAGCCTTACCTCGCCCAAGTTTGGCGTGAAAGGGAGTATCTGGACATATGTCTCCACTTCCTCAGAGCAACATTCCATGGGCTGCGACACCAATCCCAAGAACATGCATAGCGCAATCAGGGATAGCTCGATTTTCCTTTTCATAAGTTCCTTTTCTCCTCTATATTTTTTACAATCTAAGGATTGCATTCGTAAGAGGGGAAATCGAAATTATAATCAATATGAGAAACATAATGTATAACAATGCTAATTTTTTTACTAATTCCCTTATTCTAAGGGAATTATATGTTCTCTAGAAATGAATCACTCATCATTGCCTGTTTTGGGTTTTGAATTAAGGGCTGTTCAAGGAAATGACATTACGCATTGCTAGCCAAGAAAGAATTGATGGCCTGCCTGGCCAAGAAAAGCAATTAATTCGTTCTATACGAGAAAAACGAGAAATGGGGGATCTGGCATCTTGTCAGCCTCGAATAGTATCAAGAGCTACCTTGACTGGGAATGCCATAATAATCCGGTCCTGGAAGGATGCCTATCCCAAGATCTTGTAATGGAGCTGCACCATTCCTTTTTCGTACTTGTCTATCCCTAACAGTTCCAATTCTCTCTCACCGCAATCGGAAAACAGGGGAATGCCCTTTCCAAGAGTCATAGGCATTATTCCGATTATCATCTCATCCACTAGGCCTTTTTCTAAGAATTGTTGGATAATGTCTCTGCCCCCC
>JAFGGT010000005.1 GCA_016930445.1 Candidatus Methanofastidiosia archaeon
CATATCAGGCACAAGATTCGAGGTCACTCTGAGGGAAGGGGGCCAGCACAGGCGTCTTGAGGACGTAATAGCCCTCATACAAAGCGGCAGGTTCAACGAATACGTTGAGAATACCAGTATCAATATGTTCACGAGGCTTGCACAGGCGGAATCGAAGGTGCATGGCATCCCAATAGAGGACGTGCACTTCCATGAGTTAGGGGCAACAGACTCGGTGATAGATATCGTAGGGGCCGCAATTTGCATGGACATTATGAAGTTCGGCAAGGTTTTTTCCTCCTCCGTAGAGTTGGGAAGCGGCTTTGCGGAGTGCGCCCATGGCACCTTTCCTGTCCCGGCGCCCGCCACCATGGAGCTGCTTAAGGGAGTGCCAGTAAAGATGGGCGGCATTCAATCTGAGGCGACCACCCCCACAGGGGCGACGATATTGAGGGAGTTCGTGGATGAGTTTGCAGAACGGTTTGGCCTTACAATCTCCAAAGTTGGATATGGCATAGGAAAGAGGGACAACAGGATACCCAACGTGCTGAGGGCCATTGTGGCAGAGATAGATGGGGAGATCCCGGACATGGCCATCCTTCTAGAGTGTAATCTGGATGACATGAATCCGGAGCTTTATGAGAATCTGATGGAGGAACTATTCTCGAACGGCGCATCTGATGTATTCCTTACGCCCGTGACGATGAAGAAGACACGGCCTGCTACAAAGTTGAGCGTCCTGGTCAAGCCCGGATTGGAACAAAGCGCCTTAGAGATAATCTTCAAGGAAACGACTACGCTCGGCATCAGACGGCAGGCCATAGAGAAGTATTCCCTGTACAGGGATGAAAGCATTGTCAGGACCAAGTATGGCATAGTAAGGATGAAGCACGGCTATCTCCATGGAGCGAAGATAAAGTCCAAACCCGAATATGAGGATTGCAAGCTTCTGGCCAGGGCCAACAGTGTGCCGATATCCGCCATATATGATGAGATAAACAGGGTCGTGGGTGATAAGGATTAATCCGAAGTATGGTCTGCTCGTGGACCATATAAGGTCCATGGGCAGGGTGGCAGTGGCCTACTCCGGAGGGGTGGACAGCAACTTTCTGCTGAAGGCGGCAGTGGACGCCCTTGGCAAGGATGTCATCGCGATCACCGTCATATCCCCTTACATCCCCAGATGGGAGGTCGAGGAGGCCCAGGGCATCACAGCGGAGCATGGCATAGAGCATCGGCTCCTCAATATCCCGATAACGAGCGAGATCTGCCGGAATCCCGAGAACAGGTGCTACATATGCAAGAGGATGATGTTCTCAATGATGGTCGATTTGGCCTCCGGCCTTGGATGCGACTATGTGCTCGACGGCACGAATCTTGATGACATATCCGATTACAGGCCCGGTCTCCTGGCATTGAGCGAGCTTGGCATAATGACGCCACTGCTCGACCTGGGGATAAGGAAGGAGGAGATACGCGAGATGTCTCAGGAGCTTGGCCTCTCGACATGGGACAAGTCGGCTTATGCGTGCCTCCTCTCAAGGATACCTTACGGTCAGGAGGTCACATTGGACGACCTTGAGAGGATAGGGGGGGCGGAAAGGTACCTGATGGACAACGGATTCAAGTGGATAAGGGTCCGGTCGCATGGGGACCTTGCAAGGATAGAGGTTCGCAAGGACGAGAGGTATAGGCTCTTCAACGAGAATCTGCTCGACAAGATAGACCTCAAGCTCAGGGAGCTCGGCTTCAGATATGTCACGTTAGACCTCCAGGGATACAGGAGGGGCAGCCTCAACGATGCAATTGAGAGTTCCGAGCAAGAGGAGGTGTTCTAGATGACGAGCATCAGGGAGGCGCTCGAGGAGCTAAGGCAGGGAAAAAGAGATGTCGATTCTGTCATGGGGATCATATCCAAGGGCTATGACGACATAGGCTGTGCAAAGATAGACACGTCCAGGGAGAGGAGGGCCGGCTGCCCCGAGGTTATACTCTGCGAGGGGAAGGCAATGGACCAGATAAAGGGCATAGTAGGGG
The DNA here is from genome assembly GCA_016930445.1 of Candidatus Methanofastidiosia archaeon. Lineage (GTDB taxonomy): Archaea > Methanobacteriota_B > Thermococci > Methanofastidiosales > NM3 > JAFGGT01. The sequence goes on from JAFGGT010000005.1 coordinate 2,017, forward strand.
TAATGATGGCCCATGGCTCAAACATCCTTGCGACACGTGCTAGCAGGGAGGCGTACGAGGCCATCCGCGAAGTATGCCCGATGGCCAGGTACAACGAGCTGGCCAGGACAGTGTCGATAGAGAGAAAGAGGATCGAAAGGCCTTCCACCTACATTGCCATCGTGACGGCAGGAACGTCGGACCTTCCCGTGGCGGAGGAAGCCCTTGAGACCGCGCAGATCCTAGGCAATGATGTCAGGCTCATACCCGACGTGGGTGTCGCCGGCATTCACAGATTGATGGACAGTATCGATGAGATACGCTCTGCACGGGTGGTCATCGTGATAGCCGGAATGGAGGGGGCGCTGGCCAGCGTGGTTGGCGGGCTCGTGGACAGGCCTGTCATCGCGGTGCCGACCAGCGTAGGGTATGGGGCCAGCTTCGGCGGGCTGTCTGCATTGCTCTCCATGCTGAACACCTGTGCAAATGGCGTAGGCGTCGTCAATATCGACAACGGTTTCGGCGCAGGATTCCTTGCAAGCCTAATAAATCGGTTATGATTTGACGTTTGTCGTCGCTTAATCG
>JAFGGT010000047.1 GCA_016930445.1 Candidatus Methanofastidiosia archaeon
AAAGTGCTTTTTTTGGACGAGCCGACAGAAGGCTTGGACGTACAGAGCAGAAGGATGGTAATAGAAACCATATACAGATTGAACGACATGGGTAGTACCATCTTCCTCACCACCCACAACATAGAGGAGGCAAATAGGATCTGTGAGAGGGTCTGCATAATCAACAGGGGAAAGATCGTCGCCATAGACAACCCTGAGAAGCTGAAAGGCGCATTTGACAAGAGCAGATCCATAGAGGTGGCCTTCGATGTCGATGTGAAGAATGGCTTTTTTGATTCGGACCTTATATCAAAGGTAATGCCCTGTGGGGACAAGACAAGGGTATACACAGATGAGCCTGACAGGGTCTTAAAGTTTATTGTCGAGAAGGCAGGGGAACAAGGCCTTAAGATACTCTCCCTGAGCACCTGCGGCCCCAGTCTTGAGGAGGCCTTTGTAAGGCTTACGGGTGAGGGATAGCAATGAACTCGATACTACTGAGAGGCATACTAGTTACCACTGAAAAGAACATAAGGATATACTACACAAAGGCGCCAGTATTGATATTCGGGCTTTTGTTCCCTCTCTTCATGTTCTTTGCCTTCTACCTAGGCAGGAACATTGAGCTCGCCATCTTCGTGCCCGGATTCATTGCCATGGCGCTATTCTTCACATCTTCCTCTGTAGGGCCCCTGATCACTCCCTGGGAAAAACAGGCAGGCACCTATGAAAGGTTGCTCTCTTTTCCTGTGAACATCAACACAATAGTTTTGGGGGACCTATTCGCAGGAGCTCTTTATGGACTGATAATCACGTTAGTGGTCTCGGTATTCTTGCTCCCATTAGTGGGGCTCACTGCAAAAGCCATCCTAATGCCATTGGTCCTAGTACTTGGCAGCCTCTGCTTCTCGGGCCTGGGGGTACTTTTGGCCTCGCCTTCTGTCAAGTCACCGGCAAATATCATGATGTTCTCGAGCCTGATAAGATTCCCCCTGATATTTATCAGCGGCATCTTCATACCTTTCAGCGAGCTGAATGGGATTGGCATGTATCTGTCATATCTATCCCCATTGTCATATCTAGTCGATGCGTTCAATTCTGTTATGGCAAAAGAGCATATACTACCTTTGGGCATTGACCTGATGATGCTTATCGTATTCACTGCACTCTTCGTCTACATGTCTTGCAGATTGCACAAAAGGAACATGATGAAAGGGCTGTGAGTGGGAAGAACGAAAGAGAAATAATAGAGTCTGCATATCAGATGTACTCTATCCTACCCTCCTTGAAGTATATCGTCCTGTTAGCGATGTTCACTGCATGGTCAGCAATCCTCTCGAGATGCCGTGCCACGAGCATCAGCCTCAAGGCCTGCCCTATGTTCGATGGGTTCTCCATGACGTAGCTCGTCATCGTCCTGAAAAGCCTTGAGAATATCTCGTCCACTATGTCATCCTGCAAATATACACCCTTCGCGAGCTCGACATCCTCCTTGTCAAAGGCCTCCATTGCCTCCTTGAGCATCTTCATCGCGATCTCTGCCATCTTCGGTATCATTATGAGCTTCGTGAAGTATATATGGTCCTTGAGCTCGATCGCGATCTCCGCGATGTCCTTGGCGAAGTCCCCAACTCTCTCGACGTCTGTGGCATTCTTGAGCGCGGTGAGAAGCAGCCTAAGATCGACGGCTACTGGTGCCTGAGTGGCTATTACGCGTATCACCCTCTCCTCCAAATCCAAATAAAGCTCATCTATCTCTCTGTCCCTGCCAATTACGTTCTCTGCCATTTCCGTGTCTTGGTTCTCCAAGGCAAGGATCGCGTCATTTACCAGCTCTTCGGCCTTGATGCCCATCGCTATAGCATGATCCTTAACATCATGCAATTGATGGATATATTTATCACGAGTCATTCTTCACCACCTACCCAAATTTGCCTGTGATATAATTCTCTGTCTGAGGATTGTCCGGATTTGTAAATATCTTCTTGGTCTTGTTGAACTCCATTAGATTGCCAAGATAGAAATAACCTGTATAGTCGCTTATCCTAGCAGCCTGTTGCATATTGTGCGTGACTATAACTATGGTGTAATCCTTCTTTAACTTGATTATAAGGTCCTCAATCTTGCCTGTAGAAATAGGGTCCAAGGCTGAACATGGCTCATCGAACAGTATCACTTCAGGCTCGATGGCAAGGCACCTCGCTATGCATACCCTCTGCTGCTGGCCCCCTGATATGGACATGGCATTCTGGTCCAGTATGTCCTTGACCTCGTTCCACAAAGCAGCCCCCTTTAGGTTGCTCTCAACTATCTCCTTGAGTTTCCCCTTGTCCTTTACACCATGGAGCTTTGGCCCATAGGTAATATTGTCGTATATGCTTATAGGAAAAGGATTTGGTTTCTGGAATACCATGCCAACGTCCTTCCTTAGCTTGACCACATCTACATCCTTGTCATAGATGTTCTTCCCATCCAGCAAGATCTCTCCAGTGGTCTTGACGCCATCGATAAGATCGTTCATCCTGTTAAGGCAGCGGATAAGTGTGGACTTCCCACAGCCAGATGGACCGATAAATGCTGTGACCTTGTTCTTATATATATCCATGTTGATATCCTTGAGGGCATGGAAAGACCCATACCATAGATTTACATCCTTGATCTCCATCCTAACCATGATTCTCACCGCCTAATTGACTTCTTCTTTCTTATTATAGAAACAGCAAAGTTGAAAATCAGGACCATTACGATCAGGACCAATGCCGTGCCAAATGCATTTTCCATAGATATGCCCTCTGATGTGAGCGTGTACAGATGGGCTGGAAGCGCCATCGTAGGCTGCATGATCGATTTTGGCAATACCGGATTCAATATTGCTGCAGTGAATATTATCGGTGCGGTCTCGCCCGCCGCCCTTCCTAATCCCAGGATTATGCCTGTCACGATACCTGAGACTGACTGAGGCATGACCACCTTCCAAATGGTCTGTAGCTTTGAAGCGCCAAGGGCATAGCTTCCCTCCTTGTCCCATATTGGAACGGCCCTTATCGCTTCCTCTGATGCCCTAAAGATCGTTGGCAATATCATGAAGGCCAAAGTGAGGCCACCAGATAGTATACTTATACCTAGGCCAAGATAGAACACAAGGAATGAGAAACCAAAAAGGCCGAAGATTATCGATGGTATGCCGTTTAGCGTGTCAGCACCGAACCTTATGGCCTTCGTTATCTTGCCCTCTCTTGTGAACTCGGTCAAGAAAAGTGCACCGCCGACCCCTATGGGCGTTGCCACAATGACTGCCATGCCAGCAAGATATATCGTACCGATTATTGCGGGATATATGCCGCCAAGCCTGCCGGACCTCAATGGTTTCGTTGTTAGAAACTCCCAGCTGATCGCCGGTGAGCCTTTGACCACTATAAAGCCTATTATAATCAATAATACTGCTATCGTAAGTATGGCAGATGCCCATAATATGCCCTTCATTAGCTTGTCCTTGGTATGCCTATCCATGCCTGACACCTCTCCCAAGCCAGAAGTTGGACGCAATGTTTAGTATCATGACGATGACGAATAGGAATATGCCCAATGCAAATATGGAATGGTAATGCGCCGATCCCACCGCGGCCTCTCCCATTTCCAGCAATATCGTGGATGTAAGGGGTTCGCCCGCATCAAAGAAGCTAGTAGGTATCTTCTCGACATTTCCCACAACTAGCACTACTGCCATGGTCTCCCCAATAGCCCTTCCTACTCCGAGTATTATGGATGCCATTATCCCGGAGCTGGCAGAAGGCACTATAATTCTCCTTATGGATTCCCAGTGAGTGGCCCCCAATGCACAGGAACCTTCCTTATAGGCTCTTGGTACCTGCCTAATTGCATCCTCCGATATGGATATGATAGTGGGTAGTATCATGATCGCCAAAATCACTGAACCAGCGAGTATCGTCTCCCCGCTGGGGATATCCAAGGTGATTCTGATATACTTTACTATAATTATAAGGCCGAAGAGGCCATAAATCACCGATGGTATCCCTGCCAGTAGCTCAATGGCCGGCTTTACAATTTCTCTTACCGAACTTGGCGCTATCTCTGCCATGAATATGGCAGTAAGTATTCCTATGGGAACAGCGATGATGATGGCTCCCGCCGTCACGAACAAAGAACTTATGATGAAAGGAGCGGCCCCGTATATGTTGTTCTTAGGCACCCATTCCGTGCCTGTTAGGAAATCGAACACGTTTGTGTAGGTAAAGGCCTCTAATCCTTCCTTAAATAGGAATATGATTATAAGAAATATTATTATCATTGAGAAAAAAGCGCAAACTAGCAACAAGCTCTTGATAACGTCCTCATTCAATCTGCGCGACATATGCTTGCACCTTAAAATAAAAAGAGATGAAGGTTTATTTAAAGTTTTATAAAACCTTCCACTGCAATGATATCCTGGCCCTCAGAACTCAGTACGAACTCTATGAAGGCCTTTGCAAGGCCCGTCGGCTCGCCGTTCGTTATCATGTAGAGGTACCTGGATATCGGGTACGAACCATCAAGGACGGTAGCTTCGCTGGGCTCTACTCCATCAACGGCTATCAGCTTTACAGCCGCATCCACGTATCCAAGCCCTATGTATCCAATAGAGTATGGCGTCTGCGATACCGTAGTCTTTGCCGCACCGTTCGATGGCTTCTGCAAGGCA
>JAFGGT010000006.1 GCA_016930445.1 Candidatus Methanofastidiosia archaeon
ATGAACACAGATAAAGCCATGCGTTCGCATGCGATGTACCTCTCGATCGCATAGTCCAGGAACTCTGGCCTTATGAACGGCATGTCTGCGGGCAGCACCATCACAGGTTCGAAAAGCATTTCGTGGGTTATGGCCTCCCTCAGGTCCTCATGATAGCTTTTTCCCTTGGTGCGTACGAGCCTGAATCCCTGCTCCTTTTTGTCTGAGAGGTATCTTTCCGTCTTTGGCGTGTTCCCTGATACTGCCAAATAGATCTCGCCTAAGCCAAGCGTCCCCTTGGCTATGCTAAACATCCTGTCGATCAAGGTGGACCCATTTAGGGCGATGAGGGGTTTTTCTTCATCGATTTGCATCCTGGTCCCTTTTCCGCCAGCCATTATCAATGCTTTCATATCATGTCCCTCCATCCATCATGCCCATCACCAGTCCTAGCGTCAATATGAAGAAAGGATCGCCGGCAATGTCATTTTTGTAGGTGCCTTTGCCTAGTTCGCTTTGTAGCTTGGACCTCGGATCGTCCCCTCCAAGTCTCTCGCATATGGATAGGGCGATCAAGGCAAGGCTTTCGGCCATGCTGGGGCTCTGCCCATTCTTAGTGGAATCGAGTGATTCGTCAATCATCTTCATGCCTGCAATGTAAAGATTGCGCGAGACGTCATCCAGCCTTTTTCCCATAAGTTCTTTGAACATCCCATAATCTATTGGATGGCCCGAAACTTCCGCTATTCTTTGGATATGGGCCTCTATCGCGACCTTCCTCTCCAGTGCCCGCTTCAAGACGGGTCTATCGATGCCGACCCCATTGTTCTCTACGAGATTCTGGACTACGGACTGGTATACCAGCTCGCCCATGATCCTTCCAATGTCGGTTGCAGTCGAGGCATACCTTGATGCCTCCCCATTTCCTAATGTGGCAACAGCAATAGAGTCTGTCGTAGTGCCCGTGGCAGGGCCGCCGCTGTTAACGCTCCTTATGTCCAATGTCCTGAAGGCAAGGGCCTTTGCCTCTGTGATGGTAATGAAGCAGTTCGCTAGCGCTTCATCTGTCAGATCGTTTTCTACTATTACGAATATGTTCACAGTCCCATTTCTCCAAATGGTGACATGCTCCCCTGGAGTGGCCGCATTCGATGCTCCTGCAGTGGCGACCACCAGAACGCCGCTCTTGCACTTCACAGCCGCCTTGCCCACATCGGCTGCCGTCATCATGCCGACCACGTCCTCTATGCCCAGCGATACTTGAACCTTCAATATCTCTTCCTCTGGGTTCGATGAATCGTACATGGGGGGCACCGTCATGTTCAACAAGCACCGCGTTTCTCTAAGCCCTCCGTTCAATATGGCCGAGCTGAGCACCCTCATCGTGTCCCTTGACCTCACTATGAGAAGGCCGTCGTATCGTTCAAGGACCAGCCCTTCAATCGGTAGCTTGAAGTTCTCTTTGAGTTTCATTCTTTCATCTCACAAAAAGATTATCGGCAGCCCGATAAGGATCGATGCCATAGCGAAAAACATCATTATCGCTGTAGAGAGGGCATAAATCCTTATCGCCTGTTCGATATGCCCGACTCCCAAGGCATATGTTGGGTCCCCTATCGTGTAATGGCCCTTCTTATGTAGCTGTATTCCCAGCATGCCTGCGTAAACCGACATCGTCTGTCCTGCGTTTGGGCTTTCAGTCACTCCCCCATACTTTCTATAGGACCTCCATCCTCTTCGCGCGTCATGACCTAGTATGGATCCGGAAATAAGCGTTAATATAACTGCAATCCTTGATGGCACAAAGTTCAACAAGTCGTCCAACTTAGCAGGGACGTATCCGAAATCCATGTACCTCTCTGTCCTGTAACCTACACGGGAGTCTGCCGAGTTGACCGCCCGGTATATTTGGCATCCGTACAATCCAAAGCACATGAAGTAGAAAAGCGGGGACACTATGCTGTCGGCTATTGACTCTGAAATGCATTCCACGTCGGCTGAGATGATTTCTTCAAAAGAGAGGTCGCTCGTGTCCCTCGATACGATATGGGACACCTTTTTCCTTGCACCTTCCAGGTCATGACCATCAACGAGTCCTTTGACCGCTCTTGCTTCCTTTATCATGTGATTGAGGGAGAAAGAGGCCTTGAGGATGAAAACACATATTGGCACTGAAATTATGAGGCTTGCGACCTGGTCGCCCATCAAGATGCCTAGGCCTTTCAACGCCAGTATGGGCATCACTGCGACGAAAGCCAGCGACAGGATTAGGGCGAGGCCATATGCCCTTAGCCTAAAACGCCCCAGGCCCAATTCGAGATGTTTGTCATAGAACGTGATCACCCGGCCATAGGCCATGACGGGATGAATGGCCAGCGGCCTTTCCCCTATCGTCAGGTCGTAGAGCAGCGACAATGGTGGTATTAGGAGCATCGTTGTCCAGAGCATATTGATCATCAGCTTCCAAATAGTACTGTCATGGCTTCCAGGAACCTATCATCGTCCTCCCTATCCCTTATGGCAATCCTCACGCTTTTCACGTCCCCACCTCTGAAGGAGTCGCATCTCCTTACGAGAAAGCCTTTTGCCCTTAGCTGGCCTGATATCTCCTGGGAGCTCATCCCATCTATTCTCATCATGATGTAATTAGCATTTGATGGCAGTATTTCAATGCCAGGGACGCTTGACTCAAGTCTGTCTATCATGTACCCCCTTTCAATTGTCAGCTTATCGACCGTATAAGTTATGAAGGCATTGAATCTGGAAATGTTCTCGGCGATGTCCCGCGCGAGGTTGTTGACGCTCCATGGCATCTGCACGTTACGGAGCATCTCTATGGTGTCCTTATTTGCAATGCCGTATCCTAGCCTTATGCCAGGTATGCCCAATATCTTAGTAAGGGACCTTCCAACAACGATGTTGTTGAGATCTTCCAACATGTCGATAACGGATTCATTTGGAGCAAAATCAATGAACGCCTCGTCCACGAACACCATGACATCCTCATTATCCAGGAACTCAGCCAATTCCCTAAGGGTTTCCTTTTTCATGAGGGCACCTGTGGGATTATTCGGATTGCATATGTACAGTGAACTTGTCATGGGCGTGAGGGTGCTCTTTATCCCCGGGAGTGGGTTTTCTTCGAATCCGCCATCCCTTCTGATGAATATCGGGTCTGAATCGCACATTCTGCAGCTCCTCTCATACTCGCAGAAAGTCGGGATCGGGATGATCGCCTCCCCCTTGGAGAATACCTCAGAGAACAGCTTTATCAGCTCGATTGAGCCATTGGCCAGGATGATATTGTCCCCGTTCATCCCGTTTCCCAGATTCTTGGCTATCGATTCCCTTGCCCGAGAATACTCCGTATCAGGGTATGAAACATAGAACTCCCTTTTGGATACCGTGCTTTTCACCATCTCCATCAGGTCATCATTTGGGGCAAAAGGATTGACATTGGCGGAGAAGTCGATGAAATTCCCCTTGTCCACCTCCTTCCTCCCCCCATGGCTGCAAGGCACGATGCCATGCCTTGGCTTAAATTGCCCAAGGTCCGTCAGATCCCCTCCTCTAATATCTTATTTAATAGTGCCATGTCCATCTCCGCCTTCATCATTTCTAGGAAGCAGTCTAGATTCAACATCCATTGGGTCCGTATGTCCTCCACGCCACTCCTTCCGGAACCCCCATCTGGCATGCAAAGGCTGTCCTCGGAAGGGAAATCGTAGTATTGGTATGGGAGCACACCCAGGCAGGGCACCCCCAGTTCCACTTCCATCCTCCTTATGCCGCTTTCAAGGATCGACCTCTCGCCCCTGAACTTGTTGATTATGAATCCCTTAACGAGCCTCTTATGGTGTCCCTGGAGTAGCCTGTAAGTGCCATAAAGGCCCGCAAACACGCCGCCTGTATCGATGTCGCCTATCAGGATGACAGGGGAGCATGCCATCTCGGCCACTGACATATTGGCAATGTCTTGGAGATTTATCTCTGATGGCGATCCAGAGCCTTCTATGACGATGACATCATTACTTCTTTTAAGATGGTCGAAAGAGCCAATAATGGCCGAGCGGACATTCTCCATGCCGATATGCCTTTCATCCGTAGAGTACGGAAGCCCATTGATCATCAGCTGGGAAGCGCTATTTCCCGTGGCCTTGTACAAAAGAGGGTTCATCTGATTGCACGGTTCCTTCCCTGATGCCCAGGCTTGGAATGCCTGGGATATGCCAATCTCCCTTCCTTCCTTGGTTACATAGGAATTGAGGGAGATGTTCAGGGCCTTGAATGGGGAGACCTTGCGGCCTTCAAGGAAATAGTGCCTGCACACGGCCGCCGTTATGAGCGATTTCCCTGAGCCTGAGAGAGTGGATTGGAACATTATCGTTTTTGTCATGTCACACACCCATTATCTCCATTATCTTGTTGATATCGACGGCCCTTTTGACCTCTCTTGCCAATATTTCCAGGTTCAGCTCTATTGAAAGGTCCATGTTATCCCGTTCGCGGCGCTCGTCTGCCCTGGGTCCTGCCTTTCCGGTCATTGAAAGCAGGAGCTCCCTTCCAGGCGGGAGGTCAAAGAATCCATGAAGGTATGTGCCGAATACCTTCTTTTCGATATCGTATGCCCCTTCGTCATGCTTTCTGCCATCTCTCCTTATCCTGCAGAGTGGGGGGTTGCCTGAATTCTCCGTTTGCCCCATATGTATCTCATATCCTCTGATCATTCGCTTCTTTGGATCGGTATGGAGGTGCCCTTCCACTTGGATAGTGCTCTTTTCATACTTGTCGAAATAGGTAGTGCAGTTCAAGAGCCCTAGGCCTTCCATCTCAGAGTATTCGGATTCGACGGACATCTTGTCGATTATAGTCTTTCCGAGCATCTGG
>JAFGGT010000007.1 GCA_016930445.1 Candidatus Methanofastidiosia archaeon
CCGACAGGGACGCGACCGCAATGGCGGCACTCGACCTCATAGCTGCACTCTAAAGAAAAGATCTTTTATTTTTTCTTTTCTTTTATCTTTTATTATAAAAATTGTTTATTGTATATTATGATTTTTTTCGTTTATCAACGAGTTTGATATCAGTATTTTTATAATATTCTAATAATATTAATTTTTTATTCAATCAATATTACCGAAAGCTTTATATATTATTGATGAGCAATACTAATTAGAGTCTACATATAGGTAGATAGCAATAACGAAAAAGTAAAAGGTGAATAACTTGAAGTGGAAGAAAATTGGCGTAGCAGTATCTGGAGCATTGTTGCTCGGATCGACCCTTTTGGGCGCGGTCGGTGCTGCTACAGCAGATGTGGACAAGGATTTCTTTATAAATCCTGAGAACGGCGAACCAATGTGCCTCATAGTGGTTGGTTCAAACGCAGCCGCTGAGGATGTCGTGTCCGCATCTTGGATCGCTGCTCAGATAGGCAGTATGGCCTATTATGAGACATGGACATCAAATGTCAACTCTTACTCCCTAACATATTACGAGGAGGAAGACACTGACAATTATATCGCGAGTTCAGGCATGTTCGAAGGGAACGATTACTTTGATGACTTCAGACTCAACGAGAGCCAAGTGACCCCAGACCTCGACACACCGGAATCATGGGCAGTATTGCCATTTGCATGCGATGCAATAACCAACAGGGCGACCCTTCTTGCAGCAACGACCACATACAGGCCAGGCCTCTTTGATGGAATAGATGCTGAGATGCCAATCTGGGACTACGATTTATACTATGACCATAACACGGTCTTCGGCTGCGATGCTGATATATTCGTTGACACAGGATGTGCATTCGAAAGCCTTTCAGTAGACTTCTCCCTAAGGGACTGGCAATGCTCACAGGAGTTCTGCATAGCCTGCACAGCCGCATGCGATCAGATGGGACTTTGGTGGTATGATGCAAACGATAACGATACTATCGATTCAGGAGAAGTAACAGACTTTGACACTGCATTCGCTCTAGCCAATCCGGACAACCTTAGCCTTCTTGAGCCAATAGCTAGCATGCTCTCGGAATGCCAGACATACCCGAACGTATATCCAAGGATGTACTGGGGTTCACCAGCATGGCAGGAGATATGCGATCCAATTGGCGGAATGGCATACAGGGCAGTCGTATATGACATGTACACTGAAGTGGAATCTGAGAAGATCGTGTGGGAAGCCATAATTGGCCCAGATTCAGAGGCATACGGCGTCTGTGACATCAATGAGCCAGAACTTGTAAGCCTTTACTGCAGCTACTGTGATGTATACTTCCTTGGAGAGCACTACAATGCCTTGTCATTTGGCACAAATGAAGATGGCGTTGACTACATGTTCTACGGCACTCCAAAGTGGTATGTCGAGGAGAAGCTGAAGGTAGGGGAGTCCAAGTCATACGGCGACTTCACGCTCACGATCAACGACCTCGGTATCTACGAGAACAAGGCTTTCATAACTATAACTGACAACGACGGCGAGAGCCACGACTATGTAGTGGTAATCAACACCTACACTTCCAACGTACCATCCAATGGCGATGGCGATTACGGAGGCGAATACTCAGGTGCAAACGAGGAGAATGACACGATTGCCTTTGTAGAGGAAACATGCGGGACCTCTGAAGTAGTCTTTGCAGTCAAATTCGTCAAGACCCTCATAGGCGCAGCCGGCAACTATGTTGTTGAGTACCATGCTTACAGCCTCCTGGATTGCGGATGCCTTACGGAGAAGATATACCCTGGCCCATGCGACACTGTGACCGATGACCTTTACAAGCCATACGTCGTCTCAAGTTGCGGCGGCGAGGACCTTGAATGGTACCTTGACATCATTCCGGCCGATATATCGGAGACAGACACTGATGGTGTGCAAGTGTTGGACCTCGACAACGATTTCGACCTTTGGACAGAGGGCAACCCCAACTTCGATGCATCTGACGTGTTCATGCTGTACGACCCTCAGAGGGACTACTCCATGTACAACTGTGTTCCGGTCCTTGAACTATGGCTTGCAACGCCTGTAGAGCTTGCTGGAATGTGCAGCGAGAAGCTCACGATATGCCTCGACGACCTGGATGGAGAGAACTACTTCACTCTTGAAGTTACGGACAACATCCACACCGACTACAGGATAGACGGCGCAATAAAGCTGACGAAGGTAGAGGAGCTCGCACCGACCAAGTCTACTACATACGTGGACATCGACCCAACGCTGCTCGTAGCGCTTGACATGGACGTCGAGAACGACCCAGATCTCAAGAGCCAATACAACCTCGTGCTGGTGGGCGGGCCTGTCGCCAACTCACTTGTGCAGGAGCTTGTTGACCTAGGTTTCACAACCTTCGACGAGTGGGACACATCTACAGGTGACTCAGTCCTATACGAGGATGTCTACGCGTTCGGCAAGGACGTGCTCATAGTAGCCGGTTCCGACAGGGCAGCTACTGCCAAGGCAGCACTTGACCTGATACACGCTCTTCAATCTTAAATTTTTTTCTTTTTTTATTATTCTTTTTACATAAAATATATATACAGTCTTCTTAGATTCAGTTCATGAAAAAAGTGGGGTTCGCCTTACTGTTTGTCATTGCACTATCCTTATTGCCACTCTCTAGCGCAGCCCCCATAGAGATAAAATACTTCTATTCTTCGGGGTGCTCGCACTGTAAAACCACTAGTGCAATCTTGGACCAGGTCGAGGACCACTATGGGGACGTCGTGAACATTGAGAGGATCAATATCAATGTGCCCACAAATCAGGCAATATGGGATGAGTACAAATCTCGCTACAACATAGGTGGGGTCCCAGCAATCATCATTAATGAGGATAAGAAGCTAGAGGGCGATATAAAGATCAATTATAGCGCAGTCCTTAAAGCCATCGATGAGCTCTTGGAAGGTATAGAGGTCAAGGGCGACGAGTACTATGTGGATGGGATAGCGGCCATGGGCAACGGTAAGTTCGACACTGCGATAGATTTTTTCAACGATGCCATAGAGATCTACACAGCAGCAGAAAATCAGACAAAGATCAATCTCTGCAATCTGAAGATCCAGAACTGCAATGATTACATCTTGGCGAGGAACAAGTTCATCGAAGCCGAGAATCTATATTTGGCTGGCGACTATGAATCCGCAAAGCTCCTATATGAGGAGATAATTCAGATATACTATGACATTGGCAATGAGTCAATGGCCTCCACCAGTGAGGTTAGGCTGCAAAACTGTAACTTTTATATCTCCTATGCTGATGCCTCCCTCGCTTTCGAGAACAAGGAGTGGGCGGCTGCGATCGAGTCGTACAATGATGCGAAGAGCTACACTTCAAAGAAGGAAACGATAGATGCGATCAATGAGTTGATATCTTTTTGCGAGACCCAGATCTCCGCCGAGGGCCTCTATGTTATGGCAGAGGAGGCATTTTCCTCTGAATCCTATATCGATGCAAAGCAGTATTACATCGATGCCTCTCTACTTTTCAGCGACGCTGACAAGATAATGGACTGCACTGCGAAAGCAGCGCTGTGCGACTCATACATGTTGGCAAATGACACCTATGAGTATGCCATGGGCCTCTACGGGGAGGAGGATTACGAGGCTGCAATGGCCACGTTCGCAAACGCCAGGGAGCTCTATCTGGCATTGGGAGAGGATGGGCTAGCACAGGCGTGTGATGACAGTATCGATGAGATACAATCTAAGCTGGATGAGATAGCTTACCAAAAACAGCTTGAAGATGAGGAGAGGGAACATCAGAAGAACATGAAGATGATATACATATCAGTTGCCGCCATCTCCATCATAGCGTTCTTCTCGGTTTTGATCCTATACTATAGGAGGAGGGGAGCCCCCGCTTCTTATGAAGCCGAGTACGCCGCCGAAGACGAGGAGGAGGAAGGAGAAACCCAGTAGATAGGCAGAGTCCATCTTTATGTCAAATACTATCCTATCATCTTTCATTATCTCTGTCAGTGATGTTTTGCTAACATAGAGAATGTTGGAAGATGAGCTGGATTGGGAATGGACCAGCACCGGTATCCTCTTATGGACACTCTCGATCCTGATCGACAACCAATGATGGCCTTCTATCAAGGGTACGAAGGTCATGGATATCGTCCTTTCGCCAGGTTGGAGTGTCAATGAAAGGACCTCATCCCTTCTAAGTTCCTGATTGTCTATCACAACAATCGGGGCAGACGCCATCTCGTCAATTACTAGCTCGGTCTCAATGATGCTGTCACTGTTGTTGGATATCTTCAGCTCCACCATATAGCTTTCTGACTTGGTGGCGTTGATGCTGTCCCTGGCAGCTATCTCAAGGATGTTAGTTTCGGCAACATTGCTCTTGTAAGCAACCTCTATCCTTGCCTTATAATCTAAAACGGCAATATTTAAGACATTCAACGATACGATTGTAACATCATCATATAAAATATTGAGGTCATGAACACCAAAGTTCATGTGGTCCAAGGTTTCCGAATCGACGATCTCCTTCGTTTCAATGTCTAGTTGCTTTATGATGACGGCTATAGTGGGTATGCATGAGAAATTTGTAGACAGCTCCTTATCACAGGCGTCCAGATTGGTGAGTTCTATGTTATATTCGTATTTTTCACCTGTAATAATGGTCTGTTCCTTGTTAAGTAGCACTTCGATCGTGCCGGTAGACTTAACGCTTGCGGCATTAATTGAGTTTGGCAGGCATAGGGAGCCTAATGCCAGCAATGCCATCAAAGAGAGGACCAACACTTTTCTGGGACGATCCATACATCAAAATCATTGCCTTTAATATAAATAATTTACGTTGTTTGCAGAAAGCAAAATTGTCTTTCCGCAGACCAAAAGATTTATAAATAATTGTCAACTTTTTCTCTTAGAAAGTTTACAATGTGATTGATGTGAAATCGACAGACCTTGCATTGAGTGCACTTTTCGCGACGCTTACCGCGGTCGGGGCATTCATTCAGATACCCTTTGTGCCCGTCCCTATTACCTTGCAGACCTTTTTCGTTTTGCTCTCAGGCCTTCTTTTAGGCGCACGCCTTGGCGCCTTCTCTCAGATCATCTACGTGCTGATGGGAGTGATAGGGCTTCCTGTCTTTGCGGGGGGTACATCGGGCATAGGCGTGGTGACCGGCCCCACTGGCGGGTATCTGATAGGCTTCGTGGCAGGCGCATACGTCGTTGGCCTTATCGTCCAGAAGGGACTAGGTGAGAAGTATGTCCATGAGAAAAGGAAAGGTTATCTTATCAGGGATGCCATCGCCCTGGGCCTTGGCATATTTGTGATATACTTTTTCGGCATACTGCAGCTGATGAATTTTTTAGGTATAGGATTATATTCGGCAATGGAGCTAGGCGTCATACCATTCCTTTTAGGTGACCTTGTCAAGACCATACTCGCTATCAGCCTTGCTGAGAGGGTCAGAAAATCAGGGGTCCTGGGTCTGACATCCTAAATAGTCATTGAATAAGTAGTAAAATTTATATGTAGTTCGTCAAAGGAAATTTAAAATGGCTTTGGTGGTTTTCGACTATGATGTTAACATGTCCACTATGTGATGAGGATATAGAAGCTCCTGAGATCGACGGGGAGATTTTCAAATGCCCCGTTTGTGAGGAAAAACTGCAGTCCTTCCGAATAGGCAAATTCTGGGAAGTACATAAGGCTATGGAAAGAAGATATGATGAAGATGACGATGATTGATCATGAACTATGATGACGTCATAAGGGAGTTCAAGAAAGGCAACATAAAGATGTACGCGTTGGACGGCCTTATAGGCAGCAATAAGGCGACCGAGGCCCGAAGGCATTTCCTTGAGGAGGCCGGAGGCAGGAAATATACAGAAATAGCCAATACTTCCCTAGATTTTGATAAGGTCTGTGGGAAGAACGCGGAGAACACTATTGGGGCAGCACAGATACCGATGGGAGTGATAGGCCCGCTGATGGTCAACGGCGAGTATGCCAAAGGCGAGTACTACGTTCCCCTAGCGACGAGCGAAGGAGCCCTGATAGCTTCGGCTAATCGGGGGAGTGCGGTCATTACGCAATCCGGAGGTGCAGTCGCAAGGGTCGTCGGCGACCGGATGACCAGGGCACCCCTGTTCAAGGTCCCTGACATCGACCATGCAAGGATGCTGGCCAAATGGGTCGAGGAAAACTTTGACGAGGTCAGGTCCATCTCAGACTCGCAAACTCGATTTACAAAGCTTGAATCCTTCCTACCTTTCTTTGCCGGAAGGAATCTGTTCCTAAGGTTCTCCTTTTCCACCGGCGATTCAATGGCAATGAACTCTGCCACGAAGGCCAGTGATGCCATAGCGTCATTCCTCGAGGAGAAGTTCAGCTGGGCAAAACTTGTATCCGTCTCAGGGAACATGTGCGTGGATAAAAAACCTTCAGCTGTCAATCTGGTCCTTGGCAGGGGAAAGTCCATCGTTGCCGAAGCGCTCATACCAAAGGAACTTGTGGAAACCAAGCTGAAGACAACAGCTGAGAGGATGGCCGACGTGTGCTATAGGAAGATATATGTGGGTTCCGCCATGGCAGGGTCGCTTGGAGGTTTCAATGCCCATTTCGCTAATCTTACTGCAGCTTTCTTTGCTGCCACAGGCCAAGACCTGGCGCATGTCGTCGAGGCGGCGAACGGGCTCACAATGATGGAAGAGTCAGACGGAGACCTCTATGCCAGCGTCACTCTACCTGATGTCCCCCTGGCGACATTTGGCGCAGGCACCTCACTGCCCACTCAGAAGGAGGCCTTGGAGATACTTGGGCTATATGGGAGTGGGGAGAATCCAGGAGACAACTGTAAGGCTTTGGCCGAGATCCTTTCGTGCACAGTGCTGGCTGGGGAGCTTTCACTTATAGGTGCCTTGGCCTCGAGGGACCTTACAAAGGCGCATATGACCCTTGGAAGATCCAAGCGATAAATTATAAATATTAATCATTTTCATATTATTCAATGAACATTCTTTTTGTCGGCCTTTACCCTCCGCATATCGGCGGCATAGCTACGCACACGTTCAATTTGAGGCAAAAGCTTACCGAGATGGGCCATAATGTATACGTCCTGACCTATAGGACTGACAAACCCCTTGGCAAGGACATTTTCATGGTGGACTCCTTTACAAGGATGAGGGGCCTTTTCTTTATGAAGAATGCCCCAAAGGAGGCTGGGAGGATAATAAGGGAGCACGATATAGACATAATCCATTCACACTACCTCGCGCCTCCAGGGTACGTTGGCAGCAAGCTGACCGAGAAGTATGGCATACCGAACGTGGTGACGACACACGGCAGTGATATCAACTTCATGTACAAGGGCACCATAGGCAGGTATCTTATCAATCTTGCCCTCAAGAGGACGAGCTATGTCATATGTGTCAGCAAGTCTTTGCAGAGGCAGATATCTGCCATCACGGACAATCCTAGTGTCCATATCCCGAATGGCGTTGATACGTCCATGTTCAAGCCTTCGGATGAAAAGAAGGAGTACGTGCTATATACGGGCGCCCTTATAGCCCAGAAGAAGGTCGGCACGATAATAGATTCACTTGCCGGGAGCGGAGAGAGGCTTGTTGTCGCAGGCGATGGCACACAGAGGCCAAAACTGGAGTGGCTTGCCCAAAAGAGGGGCCTAGAAGCCGATTTTTTAGGATATGTTACTGATGTGGAAAGGGTAATGAGAAAGGCGAAGGCCTTGGTGTTCCCGTCTTCCGAGGAGGGATTTGGCCTTGCGGTGCTCGAGGCGATGGCAGCGGGAGTGCCAACGATAAGCAAGAGGAGCTCTACCATTGAGGAGATGGTGAAGGATAGGAAGAATGGGATGATCTATGATGATCCTTCGGATATCCCCAGGCTGTTAAGAGAGCTAGAATCCAATAGAGACCTGAGGGAGAGCATCATAGCGGAGGGTATAAGGACGGCATATAGGTATACATGGGACTGTGTCGCCAAAAGGACCTCTGAACTCTACAGTAAGGTGTTGGGTAGTCAGCATGATAATATCTAAGAGCTTCAAACATGGGTGGTACTACTGGTTCAGATACGACAGGCAGAAGATAATAGATCACTTTAGGAACATTATCAAAGATCCAATTTTGGACTATTTCGACGCGATCGATGACTGTCCGCACATCTACTTTTGCCAGGAGCCCAGGGCATCATCTCTCAGAAGCCCAAGGCTTTATGTAACGAGGATAAGGCACCCGATAACGAAGTTCACCGAATACGGAAAAAAGGTGTACAAGGATAGGTATTCCTCAAATCATTCCAGGGTTGAGATGTTCCTATTGGAAAATGACATGGATTCCGTTGCCGTAGAGGTGCCTGTATGGTTCGAGGAGGACGAATCGACAGAGCATGGCTTCGACTATCCACTGACAGGCCATATAGACCTTCTTCGTCTGACAGATAAAATAGAGATATGGGACTATAAACCAAAGGCGGACAAGGAATTATACGCCTCGACCCAGGTGTATTGGTACTCTAGGATGCTTTCCAGCAGATTGGGACTGCCATTGGACGAGTTCAGATGCGGTTATTTTGATGAGGACAGCTGCTATCTTGTTGACATAAGGTCTCTATGAATATCCTTATCTCGCTCTCCGGGTCCCTGAGGCACGATACCATGTCCTTTGGAATGTCGCATGCCGCCTTGTCAGAGCTAACCATCAAGGTCCTGTCGCTCTCATATCCGCTCTTTCTCATGACCATTTCCCTCTCATCCCTCATCCCCAGACCCTTAGTCCCGTGTCCTTCCACACTCCAGACATGCCCATTGCATTGAAAGGTCACCCTCATCCTTGAGCTTCTCAAGGCTTCCTTGAAGGGTTCATCAAGGTCAGAGAAGGCCTTGTCGGCCCTTACAGCAACGATGCAGTCACCATTTGGCCCAAGGTCGGAATCTTTTGTTATCTCTATCGTCGTCCTATGCCTTGCAGTTATGTTCTTATGCCCCATGGCCCGAATCTCTACCATCATAGTTCTATGAGGGAGATACAATTTATAAATACGATAGTACCGATATAAAATTGAAAAGAGTGGATTGCTATGAGTTGTGACCATGAGGAGTACGTTGTACTAAAGGAGAGGGGCAGGCTTGTGACAGCCAAATGTCTGGATTGCGAGCAGATCTTCACTTTCAAAAAGGAAAAGGACGTCAAGGTCCCGGTAATCGTCAATAGGAGAGGCAGCTCTGAAAAATCGTCTGTAAATCTCGAGAGGGACAGGATGGTGGTGCTGGACGAGATACTGGACCTCGGGGATGAGGAGATCGAGGTGCATTCCATCGAGGTGGGCAACAAGAGGGTAAAGAGCGAGAAGGCCTCTGAGATCACTTCGATCTGGGGCATCTCCTTGACCTATCCGAAGGTCGTAGGGGCATCGATACACTTCCCCAGAAAGACCGCTTCCTACAAGGTCATAGTGGACAGGGAAACGATCTATAATGTTGGGGACCCGATACAGGTCGGAGCCACTACTTTCAAGGTGACGACCTTGATCACCGAGAGAGGGAAGAGGAAGGCCGCATATGGCGACGAGATCAAGAGGATATACGGGACGCCGTCTAACATAAGCCCCCTGCATGTTTTGGAGGTCTACGATGGACCTTGATGAAGGTAGGTCGAAACTGGTAAATTACCTTGAAAGGAACGGATTCATAAGGTCTCCAGATATAAGAGAAGCATTTCTCTCTGTCAGGAGAGAACACTTCATCCCCTCGGACATTGCGTCTTTGAGCTACGAGGACACCCCTCTGCCGATAGGGGAGGGGCAGACGATATCTGCACCGTCGATGATAGCTATCATGTTGGAGGTCTCTGATCTTGGAAAAGGCATGAAGGTGCTAGAGGTGGGGGCAGGTTCAGGTTACAATGCATGCCTATTGGCCCATATTGTGGGCAGTGGCAATGTGACAAGCATCGAAAGGATAGGGCCGCTTCTAGAACTAGCCAGAAGCAATCTGAGAAATTGTCCCCGTGATGTCGAGCTGGTGCTGGGGGACGGCACCTTGGGATATGAGGCAAACGCCCCTTATGACAGGATAATAATTACGGCAGCATCACCTGATTTTCCCTCTCCATTGATAGGACAGCTCAAGGTAAATGGCAAGATAATAGCCCCCATAGGCAGGGACAGGATGCTTCAGAGACTGAAGGTGGGCACAAAGGCCGAAGATGGCAACCTTTTGGTCAAATCGCATGGCAGCTGCGTCTTCGTACCACTTATTGGTAAATTCGGCTTTTAGAGCAACGATGTAGAAACATTTTAAAGACTCATGCTTTAGATATACCTAAGAACATGAAAGCGTATTTTATTCCCCTCTTGGCACTGCTACTACTGTCTATAGAGACGAACGAACCCACGATGTCGATCGACTACAACGATGTCGTGATACCTGGCGATACCGTAGTGTTCAATATTACTGTGGAGAACACGACTGTAAATCAATGCAACGACTGCATCATCTATATCGATACCATCTCGATGGACAATGAGACGCTGGCCCATATCAAGAACATAGGTTCGCCCATAGCGTTGCCGAGCACCTTCGAGAGCGAGAGCATAATCAATGCCGAGCTTATGTTGGAACTGGGGTCGGATACGCCAAATGGAGTGTATTACATCCCTATCGTTTTCGAAGGAACGCTTGGAAATTGCGATGGCGGATGTTTCCCGTTCAGGATCTCCCATACATACGGGATCACCGTCACCAGGAACGTCCCTGAGATAGCCTATGAGTGCAACAGGGTCTGCGATGTGATCGGGGGCCTCAATGCAGAGCTGCCCCTGAGATTCACGAACAATGGAACAGGGGATGCAAACAATGTCAAGATATCACTCTATGGAAGCATTGATGGATACATCAGTCCCGACAACTTTGACGTGATGGAACCGAACGAACAATACTTCACCACGGTATACATCAATACTTCAGAACTTTCCCCTGGCTTCTATGACCTTGGTGTCAACTTCGTATACTACGATGACTACTTCAAGCTCTACTCGAGCAAGATCACGTTTCGAATACAGGTAAGGCCACAGAGGCCCCAGATGGAGATAAGCATCTTAACGGATGGCAGGAATCTATTGATAGACCTTAAGAATGAGGGCGGTCTAAAGGCCAAGGATGTCACCTTAGAGCTGGCCATAGATGGCGAAAAGATGATTGAAGAGGAGATAGATGTCATCAATTCGACAGGATCTGTCCTTCTGCCAGTATCTCTGCCTTCGAGCGTGGATGGCGAGGTCAGCCTTAGCGCCTATGTCACATACTATAATACGGAGGGCGAAGTATATACTGACAATTCAGAAATGTTTTTATACATACCCAAGGATAGTTCGGGGAACGACAATATTTATTATTACCTAGTGGCCGGTGCTCTGATCATCTGCATATTTTTGATATGGGTGAAAAGACGATGATGAAAAAGGGAATGTTTCTGAAGCTGTTTTTCGTGGCCATGATCCTTTTAATGATGATGCCCATTTCAAAGGGCTCAGAGCCTTTGGAGATAATATACTTCTATGAGGAAGGATGCGATGAGTGCAATGCGTTCAAACCCATTCTGAACGAGATAGAGGCCGAATATGGCGAATCGATCAACGTAACAAGATATGAGGTATGGGACGAGTGGGACCTCTATACGTCAAACGGCTTTACGAAAGTGCCCTCTTTGGTCATAGGTGATACCAAGCTGCAGTTCACTGAAGACACCTTCACGAAGGATTACGTATCCTCGGTGATAGACTCATATCTCGAAGGCCCTAAGGTGACGATAGAGTACTTCTTTGAAGCAGGCTGCGATGCTTGCGATGCCTTCAAACCCATACTGGAGCAGCTGAAAAGCGAGTACGGGCCTCAGCTGGAGGTGTTTGAGTATGATGTCTTCACATCCGAGGGATGGGACCTCTTCACTTCATACGGATTCACGGTCAACCCTGCCGTGGCCATCAATGGTGAGTCCAAGATCGAATATCCTGAGACCACTTACGAGCGGCTCTCTGATATAATCGAGGACTATATCTCCGGCGGCGGTGACGGGTATTCCAACATCACCGAATGGTCCATACCCGTGGCCTTCACCCTTGGGTTCTTCTCCTCTTTCTCCCCGTGCCTCATGGCAGTCCTATCGTTCATCCTGGCATATACTGCTGGCACGTCCAAGAAGAAGTCAGAGGCCATGTCGAAGTCGATGCTCTTTGGCCTCGGTCTTGTCATAATGTACACGCTCATAGCAGTGATAATGGCGATTGTGGGAAAACAGCTCACTAACTTCAAGTTCTACATGTCGCTTTTCGGCAGCATGATAACGTTCCTTTTGGGGCTGAATCTGCTCAACTATGTTGTTCAGGTGGTGGAGTTCCCTGTCTCCACCAAGAACTACTCATCAAAGATGGTCAAGCATTTCGTTGGTGAGAAGGGTTACTTGGGGGCCGTCATATTGGGTATCATATTCTCGGCGGTAAAGCTTCCCTGCGCCGCCCCCGCTCTCGTGGTCATACTGACACAGATAGTTGACAAGGGAGATATGGTCTTTGGACTTACCCTCATAGCGTCCTTCTCATTGGGCGTCATGCTCCCCTTCTTTTTCATAGGGCTTGTGAGCGGCGGCACGACAGATGTTGCCAAGAAGGTGCGCTGGTCGAAGTACTTCAGGGCTTTCATATGGGGTGGAAGCGGAATAGTGGTCATAGTTGTATCGGCATGGATCCTGTATACGGCGTTCGAGCTTCTTCCGGCGGTGACGGACACACACTTTCTAGTCACCCTCTTTGCAGGGGTGCTGACCGCCATGCTCATAATCTATTCTGTAGTCGTATGGAGAAGGCGTGGGCCGAAGAAGATCATGGCGCAGTAGGCCTTTCATAGGTCATAGATGATCTGGGAGGGGTCGACCTTCCCATTCGTTATCCTTATGCCCTCTTTCCTGAGGATCTGCTCCTTGATGTCAGGGCCACATTCAAATCCCCCCAGGGATCCATCCTTCCTGACGACCCTGTGGCAAGGTATGAAGAGGGGGATGCTGTTTTTCTTAAGTGCCTGCCCCACTGCCCTTGAACCCTTGCAGCCTATGGCCTTTGCAACGGATGAATAGGTAGACACACTCCCCTTGGGGATCTTTGAGATGGCTTCATAGACCTTTCTCTGAAAAGGCGTTGCGTTCGGCCCGATGTCGACCGCGCTTACATTGCCTTCCAGTATCCAACGTCTCGCGAGCTCGGCGACCTTCATCATGTTGTCATCGCCAGCGCAATCGGGGGAGGATTCCTCCCTGAGAAGCAGCTCCTCCAGTCTCCCATCCCCAATGGCAACGATATAGAAGACCTTGCCACCAAGGGAATACTTGCTCCATCCACAAGCCATAAATCTTGTCTGTCGCCATAGTATTTAAATGATGCATATCATGATAGACGGAAGCCTGGGCGAGGGAGGAGGCCAGATATTAAGGACCTCGCTCGCGCTTTCTGCGATCTCCAATATCGGCATAGATGTCGAGAACATAAGGGTTGGAAGGCCAAACCCCGGATTGAGGCCGCAACATCTATGTTCCCTGAACGCCATCAGGGAGATCACGTCCGCCGACATGAGCGGTGGCAAGGTCGGATCTTTGCATGTATCTTTCCTGCCTAGGGGGATAAAGCCTGGAGATTACCTTTTTGACATAGGGACCGCAGGATCCGTTACCTTGCTTGCCCACACATTGCTATTGCCACTTCTTCTATGCGAAGAAAGGTCGACCATCACATTGAAGGGAGGAACTGATGTGCCTTGGAGCCCTACTACCTCATACTATGAGAATGTTACGCTTGAGGTCCTTCGAAAGCTTGGCATAGATGTCCACTTCGAGGCCTCTATGCGTGGGTACTACCCTAAGGGAGGGGGCATTGTCAAGATGGAGATAGAACCCTGGCTGGATAGGAGCCCTTTGGGCGATGTTAGGGTAAGGAAGCCCCGCAAGCTGTTCATTGATTCCTCATGCTCGGGGCTTAGTGGGGGTGTGGCCGAAAGACAGGCAGCCTCTGCAGAAAAGGTTCTAGGGGAGTTTGAAACAGAGATGGTCAATGGCATCCCTGGAAGCGGGATCGGAAGCTCCATAACGATATGGGCGCAGGCCGGCGATCTGCCCATTGGATTCTCGGCTATAGGAAAGCGAGGTTATCTGGCGGAAGATGTTGGAAGGGACGCTGCGCTTGGCATCCTGCGAGTGATCGAGGGCCATGCTTCTGATGAGCATCTTCCTGACCAGCTCATTCCATTCCTGTTATTTCCTGATGGCAGAAGCTCCATACCAATACCAGCGATGACAGGGCATCTGTCGACAAATATCCAAGTATCGGAGAAATTCATGAACTTCGAACACACATACGAGAAGGGAAAATTGGAGATAAGAAAAAAATAAAAAGGGAATTAGAAGGTCTCTATCCCTTCCTCTTCCAGAAGGCTGCTGGCCCTTTGCGTGTCCGAGACCTTTAGCACGACAAGGGACCTGTCATCCCTATTGACGGCATAGATGGCCTCATCGATGTTGATGTTCCTCCTCTCGAAGATCTCTATTACGTCCATCAACTTGTTGTCCTCTATGGCAATGGCGGGTGTCACATGTGCTATGAGGTCATGGCGCTTTAGCTTGTCAACAGCCTTGTGTGGGTCCTCGAGGCATAATCTGACCACACCGAATTCGCCTGCATCGGCTATGGAGAAGCCATAGAGCTTCAAGGACATTACCTCCTTTAATATCTGAGACAGTCTTCCAGGTCTATTCTGTATGAAGACCGATATAACATCCATTCATTACTCCTCCTTGATGCTAATGAAGAAGCCCGTGTGGGTCCTCTCCAATACCTCATCTGGTGGTGGCTTTGTGAGCAGGCTCACCACTATCATCACTACCACAGATATTATGAAGCTGTAGATTGAAAAGTGCATTGGTAGTTTCTGAACGTATTGGTGGATGTACCCGAATATCACTGCCGCAATGAATCCTACGATCATCGATGCCATTGCCCCTTCCCTTGTGGCCCTCCTCCAGTACAATCCTGCCATTATGGGCACGACGAATACGGAGAGAGTGATGCCGATTGTCATCCATATCAGCCACGCCAGGAGGCTTGGCGGGTTTATTGCCAGTATGATGGTCACCATTGCGACGATGAACACCATTATGCGGGTGTAGAGGGTCACCTTCTTGTCCTCTGCGTTAGGATTCAAGATGTTCTTGTATATGTCCCAGCTGGCCGTGTTGCCTATTGTCAGCATTATCCTGTCAGTTGTCGACATGACGGCTGCAAGCACTATCACGACAAATATCGGCCATATAAAATCAGGGAGCGCGTGTTCCACAGAGGCGACGAACGAATAATCAGCGTATGGTATCGTCATCTCCCCGTTCTCGACCAAGGTCCTTGCGGAGAACCCTATGATCTTTATCAGGTACATCACTACGACGTAGATTGAGAATGCGGCCACCGGCGCGTACTTGAAGTACTTCTGCTTCCTTACTGCCAGGATGTTGTTGACGATATGGGGGCTTGCACCAAGTCCTACGGCAAGCAGGAAGAAGAAGGACACCAAGTATGCTGGGGTCGCAAATGCGTATCCTGCGTATGCTGAAGGGTACGAGAGAGTGATCATCTCAGGATCGATCGACGCGAGGGTGTTGTTTATGAATGTGAATCCTCCCGCCGACTTGACGATGAAAGGCGCAAGTATCACGACCCCTAGTATTATCGCGAATCCTTGGACCATGTTCGTCCAGGCAACGGCATAGAGCCCACCGATCATGACGTATAGGAACACTATGGTCCCAGCAATGAGAAGGGCCTGCGTGTGCGTTATGTTGAATATCCATACCAGCACTATGCTGATGGCAGTATATTGGCCAACGAGGTATATCACGCCCGTGACTATGACCGAGAGGCCTGCTATGCCCCTGATGCCCCTTGGGCTGTAGAATCTGTCGGCAAAGTAGTCCTGCACAGTCATATATCCCCTCTTACGGCCGATCTTCGCCATCTTTGCACCGTAGACGATGATACACACCGCCACCGTCAGTGGCACGAATATCTGCTCCCATATGGTGGGCCATCCCGTCACGTATCCCAACCCCGATGACCCGAGCAGCGTCATGCCCGACGTGGTCGAGGCCACTATCAGGAAGACGAACACCCAAAATCCGAGGTTCTTCCCCGCAACCATATAATCACTTGAGCTCTTGATCTTTCTTGATGCCCAGGTACCAATGCCCATAAGTATGACGAAATAGATGAGAACAGTTAGTATCTTGTAGTATTCGTTCATGTCAGTCATCTTCCCCTGGATTGTATATCTTAGCCCATGCCAACAGCACTATGACGATCAGGACCGGAATCCCGAAGGCCAATAGGAATGTGCTTTCTTCAAGACCGTATATCATTTTTTTACTCCCCTTAGATCTATTACTCTTTGAGCCTTGCCGACCGAGCGCGGCATGCTCCCCTCCTCAACAAGCTTCACATCAGCTTTTATGAAGAATGTTGACCTTAAGCTCTCTTCTAGCTCCCTTTGCACCTTCAATAGATCGCTTAAGCTTCCAGAAAAGAGCTTCTCTGTGACTTCCATATTAATCGTTATCGAGTCCATGAAGCCTTTCTTTTCCACTACAATCTGATAATGTCCCTTGAATGCAGGATGCATCGATATGACCTCCTCTATCTGGGACGGGAATATGTTCACGCCCCTGATGATGAGCATGTCATCGCTCCTGCCAGTTATCCTCTCGATCTTCCTGAAAGGCAGGCCGCACTCGCATTCATCTACGATTATCCTCGAGATGTCCCTTGTCCTATACCTCAAAAGAGGCATGGCCTCCTTCCATAGAGGGGTGAAGACAAGCTCTCCCTTCTCCCCTTCTGGCAGCACCTCGCCGGTCTTGGGATCTATCACCTCAAGAATGAAGTAATCCTCCCAGAAGTGCAGGCCGTCCTTCTGCTCACATTCGCATGCGATGCCTGGTCCGCACATCTCTGAGAGCCCATAGTTATCGTAGGCGTCTATTCCAAATGACTTCTCGATCTGTTTCCTTATGGCCTCGCTCCATGGTTCGCCTCCAAATACGCCCTGCCTTAGCTTAAGGTCCTTGTCAGGGTCCATTCCCATCTCCTTGGCGACCTCTGCCAGGTGAAGGGCGTAAGATGGCGTGCTGGTGAACGATGTGGTGTTGAAGTCCTTCATTATCTCCAGCTGTTTCTTCGTGTTACCAGATCCTGAAGGTATCACCGATACGCCAAGCTTCTCTGCCCCGTAATGAAAACCAAAGCCGCCAGTGAAGAATCCATAGTTGTAAATGATCTGCATGATGTCCTTGTTGGTCAATCCAGTTGTCTTCAGTACCCTGGCCATGAGGCCCGACCATACATTTATGTCCTCCTGGGTGTAGTACACGACCGTGGATTTCCCTGTGGTCCCTGAAGAAGCATGGAATCTCACTACCTTGTCCAGCGGGCATGCAAGCAGTCCAAAAGGATAATTCTCCCTGAGGGTGTCCTTCGTGGTATATGGCAGTTTGGCAAGGTCTTCCTTGCACTTTATGTCCTCTGCCTTGAGACCGGCCTCCTTAAGCTGTCGCTTGATCCAAGGCGATGTCTTCTCACCTACCCTTATCATCTTGCGCAATGCCATTTCTTGCTGAGAAATAATATCATATCTACTAACCTTTGTTGATAACATTGTAAGTCCTCCTAGGTTCTCTAGGTGCTTAGGTAACAAATGAGCAATCGTCAATAACTATAAGCGTATACCATCATAGAATTAGCAAGGGTGGTAGTACACGCATTACTCTTTATCTTTCCTTTAACGATTGTCCGGTTCATAAAGTTCACCAGCTATGCCTAGAGCCATGTCCCATTATATAAATGCTTTGTAAAAATGATGGACAATTTGATATATAAGGATTTATTGGTAGCCGGGCGCGGATTCGAACCGCGGTCGCGGGATCCAGAGTCCTGCAGGATTGTCCCCTACCCTACCCGGCTAATGGCAGATTTAAGCATAAAAATGATTAATAAAAACCTTTCGGTATTTTTTCGATTTTAGGCAAAGGTGGCTTAGAGATCACATTATCATTCCAGAAGCAACAACCCGTAGCTCTTGTACTCCTCATCCTTCCTCTTGACAGGGGTAAGAGGAAAGCCTGAGCTATTGGCAAGCTCGTATACGTCCACGCCCAGCGACTCGAGGGATGGCCTTCTGCCCATGTCGTTACAAGGGCGTCCATTGATGGCCTTGCAGCTCTTACACAGGTGGCAGGGGCCGGCAGCAATTCCGAAGGCCTTGTGATATCCGTCAAGGAAGCAGTCCCTCTCGAGCCTTAGAATGATCTTTTGGACCTTCTTCTGGTCATCCAAGGTCTCAAGCCCCCTAAGCTCGATCAGTATGCCCTTCCTGTACTCACTGAAGAACTCCCTCACCTTATCCAATTCGGGCACGTTCGGCGGGCAAGTGTAATTATTATTGTATATAGGGCAACCAAATTGGCATTTCATCCTCACCCATTGGTAAACGTTTATCTTCCTGGGATCTATGGTCCTGATATCATAAGCACCATACTCCCTCGCTTTCTCTAAGATATGGCCTATCATTAAAGCTCACTTCCGGAACATAATCCATATCTGAGAAATATTTAAAAGAGTTTTTATCGTCAGGTCAATATGGATACTGTCATATTCGATCTCGATGACACCTTGGCGGATACATGGCATGCAACAAAGAGGGCAAATCGGAAATTGTTTTTTTATTTTCTGAAAAAGAGGCTCTTCAAACTGGTCAGGGCGCTCATCTTCAGGGAGAATGTGGACTTCATAGCCAATAGCAGTTACATACTGCTGATGGATTCAAATGATATAATCAGAATGTTCATTAAAAATTACTATCCTGACATCCCTGAGGAGTTCTTGGATGGCGCGGTCATGGAATTCGATAAGGAGTTCTTTAGGAACTTCAAACTGAATGAGGGGGCCTTGGATGTCCTTGATTATCTGAAGGGCCGTTACAGGCTCTGCCTGGTGACCGATGGCACACTTAGATGGCAGGAGCAGAAGATCGAGCTCCTTGGCATTAATGGGTACTTCGACAAGATAGCTATTGCCGGCGCCCTGGGCACTTCCAAGCCTGACCCTATGAACTTTATGGAGGTTCTTTCAGGGAGTGAGGACAAGGTGTATGTCATAGGCGACAGGGTCGAGACGGACATTGCTGGCGGGGCGTCGATCGGCGCCGTCACCATACTTTTCAAGAACGGTTTTTTCAACTATGACCGTGATTGTGGCATAGTGCCGACCTACACCATAGAGCATTTGAGCGAGTTGCGCCAATATCTCTGATCCGAAGCGCCTTTATCGGCAATTGGCTTTTTGAGATAAAAAGGTTTTTTAATGAATCTAATGAATCGAGTTTAAAACTCATATGGCGATCGATTGAATCTTCCTGAAAGGATCAATGAACTCAAAGAAAAGAACGACATGGTGATATTGGCCCACAACTATCAGTTGCCAGAGGTCCAGGACATAGCCGACTACCTTGGTGACTCGCTGGAGTTGTGCTATCTTGCCCAAGAGCTCGAGGCAGAGACCATAGTCTTTGCGGGAGTGGCGTTCATGGCTGAATCAGCCCTCATTCTCAACCCCGAAAAGACCGTGCTCGTGCCAGAGCTCGATGCTCATTGCCCCATGGCCAAGATGCTGTCGCCTAGAGATGTCATCAATGGCAAGCTGCGCTATCCCGATGCGGCCGTAGTTCTATATGGGAACACAACGGCAGGCGCAAAGGCGGAGGCGGATGTAATATGCACTTCTGCAAACTCAGTGAGGATAGTCAATTCCCTGGACGAGGAAAAAATACTTTTCGGCCCCGACAAGAATCTGAGGCACTGGACCCAACAGCACACCGACAAGGAGCTTCTGCCAGTCCCGGACAATGGCTACTGCTATGTCCACAACTCATTGATAACCCCAGAGGATGTAAAGAGCCTCAGGTCAAGCCATCCCGATGCGGAGGTGCTTGTCCATCCGGAATGCCTCCCAGAGGTCCAGGCAATGGCCGAAAGGGTCCTCTCTACAAATGGCATGCTGAGACACGCAATGAGCTCATCGTCCGACGAGTTCATAATCGGCACAGAGAAGGAGATGTGCTATAGGCTCCAAAAGGAAATGCCTGAAAAGAGATTCTATGGCTTCGACAAGGCAATATGTGATGACATGAAGAAGACGGACCTTGAGAAGCTCTACAGGGTCATGAGGGACAGGAGCAACAAGATGGAGCTACCAAGGGAGATCATTGAGAAGGCCCAGAGGCCCTTGCAAAGGATGCTGGATCTGAGCCGTTGAGCGGTTTAATTGCAATATCCTATTTTTCTGGCTAAAAACATTCAAGGAATAAATATAAATAACAATAAATCCTCTTAAAAACCATGACAGTATATTCCATTCAAAAAACAGAAGGAGCTACTGTTAAGATTCCGAGCGATGTCCTAGCGACATTGAACGTCAGGAGCGGAGAATACCTGATTTTTAAAGGCAATAGGGCGAAGAAGGAGATCACAGTAAAACCTCTCATCTCAAGTTGCCTCAAGGCTGCCGAGCTCAAATTAATGATACAGAACAAGCCTGGGACCAATGCTAAAGTTGACAAGATCCTCGGAGACCTTGGAATAAACATTGTCTTTGGCCGTGGCGGGCAGGTGGAGGAGGACGTATACATATCCGTCAAACTCCTGGACATGTCCAGTGCCGTGGTCGGTGTGAAGGAAGTTCAACGCGAGTTGGAAGCCATTGAAGAGGTTATCGACCTTATTGTGGAAGAGATTTGAAAAGATTCATATAACATCTCTCTTTATCTTTTTTATAAGGTAGTTCTTTTCCCTCTCCTTCTCGTTCAGCCTATCATTTATCATCTTTTCAGCTTCAAGCAGTTCAGGTAAGGTCTTCTGCTCGAGGGAATTGACCCTTCTCTTTGTCTTTTCAATCTCTGAGAGGATCTTTTTTATTATGGTCTCGAACTCTGCCGCAATGATGATCTTTTCCACTACCCTTTCATAGCAAAGCGATGCCTCGTCAATCCTTGATGAGGTGCTTCCAATGCCGTAACCCCTCTCCGATACCGCGCTTTGCACCTTGGTCTTGGAGATGTGAGGGACCTCTATACCCATGACGTTGGCCTTGGTCAGGGTGAAGCTTGGGCCTTCCTTCCTCGCGAAGGCGGCAGACTTTATCTTGACTATCCCGTCCGTCGCCTGGGCCATACCTATCTTCTCCCTGGCGAGGGCATATTCGCTATCGAACTCGTTGCGGGCGTTCTTGGCCTTCTCGATGCTAGAGAGAAGCTCTATTATGAGTGCGTCCCTCTTCTTTTTGAGCAGCCTGTAACCCATCTGGGAGAGATAGATCTTTTTCTTGACATCCAAGAGGTCTGACCTGGTGGGTTTAATATCCCTTATGTTCAGTTTCCTCCCTCCGGTAATACCTGTCCAAAATATCCTTCGGTACCCTTGAGAGATCGTCCTCTGGCACTTTCGAAAGGCATTCCCAACCGATGTCCAGCGTGGTCTCTATCGGCCTGTTCTCGTTCCTGCCCTGTTTCACGAACCTTTTCTCGAAGGAATCGGCAAAGTCGAGGAATCTCTGGTCCCTCTTCGAGAGGGCGTCCTTTCCCACGATGTTTATAAGCCCGCGGAGCTCGAGGCCCTCAGCGTAGGCTGAATAGAGCTGGTTGAAAAGGGCCTTATGGTCCTCTCTTGTCTTTCCTTTCCCTATGCCCTGATTCATGAGGCGCGAAAGCGATGGCAGGACATCTATTGGGGGATAAATGTTCCTGTTGTGAAGTGACCTGGAGACGAATATCTGTCCTTCAGTGATGTATCCTGTAAGGTCTGGAACCGGGTGGGTCTTGTCATCACTGGGCATTGTGAGTATAGGCAGCAGGGTCACGGACCCCTTCTTACCCGATATCATCCCTGCCCTCTCATACAGGGATGCCAGGTCCGTGTACAGGTATCCCGGGTATCCCCTTCTTCCAGGGACCTCCTCCCTGGCAGCGCCGATCTCAAGCAACGCCTCACAATAATTGGTAATGTCCGTTATTATGGTAAGTACGTGATAACCGAGCTCATAAGCCAGATACTCGGCTGCTGTGAGGGCCATCCTCGGTATGATTATCCTCTCGATCGACGGGTCGCTAGCCAGATTCAGGAAGACGACGCATCGTTCAAGCGCTCCGGTCCTCTCGAACTCGTTGATGAACTGCTTTGCCTCCTCCTGTGTTATGCCTATAGCACAGAAGACCACCGCGAAGGGCTCATTGCTGTCCCTGACCTTGGCCTGTTTTGTGATCTGAAGGGCCAGTTCATTGTGGGGCAGGCCGGAACCTGAGAATATGGGGAGCTTTTGCCCCCTGATGAGGGTGTTCATACCATCTATAGTTGATATGCCCGTTTGGATGAAGTCCTTTGGGACGTCGCGCCTGTAGGGGTTGATGACCTCGCCCTGTATCTCCAGCTTCTCCTCTGGGATGATCTCTATCCCGCCGTCCCTGGGCTTGCCGATGCCTGAAAGGATCCTGCCGAACATGTTGCTCGAGACCGGCATCTTGAGCGTCTCTCCTGAGAAGTGGACATATGTATGCTTGTCGATCCCCTGCGTGTTCTCGAATACCTGGACAATGACGAAGTCCTTGGAGGTCTCAAGGACCTGTCCCCTTTTGATTTCCCCAGATGGCAATTTTATCTTGACATATTCCTTGTATCCTACGGATTCCACCTTCTGTACGAAGAGGAGCGGTCCTTCGATCTTGTTTATCGTCTGGTATTCCTTAATCTTCCTCACCCCTTAGTAGGCTGTTGAAGTCCTTCACTATCATCTCAGAGATCTTTTCCGTAAATTCCTGATAATCCTTCTCATATCGGATCTTGCCTATCATCGCCCTACATGGAAGGTCGATGATCCGCTCTACCTTCTTCCCTATCTCTATCGCGGACATGGCCTTCTCAGAAAAGTCAAGTATGAGCTTCACCATCAGGTGCTGTTTTTCAAGGTTGCAGTACGTGTCGACCTCATGGTATGCATTTTGCTGGAGGAAGTACTCCCTTATCATCCTTGCCACTTCCATTATCATCTTCTGGTCCTCTGGCAGCGCGTCCGAACCGACCAGTTGGACGATCTCCTCAAGCTCGCTTTCACGGACCAGTATTGACATCATCTTTGTCTTGTTCTCCGTCCAGCCGGGGAAGTCCCTTTCCAGAAGGGGTGTCAGCTGCTCCTGATATAGTGAGTAGGATTTCAGCCAGTTGATCGACGGGAAGTGTCTCCTGTGGGCCAGCTTGGAGTCAAGGGCCCAGAACACCTTTGTGACCCTCAATGTGTTCTGCGTTACAGGTTCGCTGAAGTCTCCCCCCGCAGGGGATACTGCTCCTATGATGGTGACCGACCCGTTCTTGCCAGAAAGAGTTTCGACATATCCCGCCCTTTCATAGAAGTCGGCCAGTCTGGAGCCGAGGTAAGCAGGATATCCTTCCTCGCCTGGAAGCTCCTCGAGCCTGGATGAGATCTCCCTCATGGCCTCTGCCCACCTTGAAGTGGAGTCTGCCATCAGGGCGACATTGTACCCCATGTCCCTGAAGTATTCGGCAATCGTAATGCCGGTATATACGGATGCCTCCCTTGCAGCCACGGGCATGTTCGAGGTGTTGGCTATTAGAACGACCCTTTCTATAAGTGGCGAGTTCGTCTTGGGGTCGATAAGCTCGGGGAATTCCTTCAGCACGCTTGTCATCTCATTGCCCCTCTCTCCGCAGCCGACATACACAATGACGTCTGCATTCGACCATTTGGCCAACTGGTGCTGGGTTATGGTCTTTCCGCTACCAAAGGGCCCTGGAATGGCCGCTGTGCCCCCCTTGGCGATCGGGAAAAGCGTATCAAGCACCCTTTGCCCCGTAACCAGTATCTCCTCTGGCCAAAGCTTCTCCTTTATGGGCCTTCTCTTCTTTACCGGCCATCTGTGCATTAGCTGTAGATTCTTCTTGCCGTCCAGGACACACACGGTCTCTTCAACAGTGAACTCGCCTTCAATAATCTCAGTTATCGTTCCAGATACGTTCGGTGGCACCATGATGCCATGCCTGAAGTTCTTAGTTTCATCGACATAACCAATTATATCGCCAGCAGCGACCTTGTCCCCTACATTTCTCGTGGGAACGAAGTGCCATTTCTTGTCCCTTGACAGGCCAGGTATCTCCAAGCCCCTCTTTATGAAGTTGCCTTCCAGCGAGATGACGTCCAAGGGTCTTTGTATGCCATCATAGATGGAGGTCAGTAGGCCGGGCCCAAGCTCGGCAGAAACTGGCTCCCTGGTGTCATATACGGGTTCATCCGGTCTAAGCAGGTCAGTGTCCTCATATACCTGCACGATCGTCTTGTCGGAATCTATCTCTATGATCTCTCCCTTGAGCTTATTTCTGCCTACGAGTACCACATCGTACATCCTGCCATCCAGGTCCTTCACTACCACAACGGGTCCGGACACCCTGTAGACTTTTGCTCCCTTACTGTGTCCTGTCATTTCCATAGGTCAACACCAATGAGTTTGATAATCTGGTCTTTAATATCTAGGTCCCTTTTCTCTCCAATAGGGAAAACGATGGGCCTGATAGCCTTTTCTATCTTGTTCTTCAATGAAAGAGAGAGCCCCTTAAGGGCAGCATACGGCAACACTATTATGCCTACCTCAGGATCATTTAGGAGATGTTTCAAATTGTATTCATAGTCTTCACTGGAAAGAGACAATATGCTTCTTTTTATGCCAGCCAGCTTGAATCCTATTATGAAGCTCTCGTCCCCCAGTACGACTATGTCCATCACACCACCAACATCTTCTCTATCGACCCAAGTTCCAGACCCAGCTGCTTTCCTCTCACTATAAGTCTTAGATTGCTTATTTCGCTATTCTTTCTCAGTATGAATCCAAGGGCGGCAAGCGTGGAGAACATGTTAAGGTGGGAGACCCTTTCCCCAAGCCTTATCAAGTAATTGTCGATCTGCTGCTCAAGGATAGAGATAGGTTCCTTTGGGTCAAGGTCCATTCTGTCGAATAGCTTGTTTGCGAACCTGATCGATTCCTCATAGTCCATGACCTTGAACTTACCTAGGGATTCCTTGGTAATCTTCTTACCTAAGGGTATGATGTTCTCCTGTATGACGCTAAAATCGGCCCCAGACCCCTTTAGCCTCAGCAGTATTTTTAGGTTGTAGATATCTACCTCGTTCAGCAGATATATTGTGAGGCCTTCCTCCCCTATGTCGTCTGCCAGGGCTATGCTGTCCATATAGTAGTTCCTATCCAGCTCGTATTCAAGCTTCTTTAGCTCTTCAATTCCCGAAGGTATTATCTTCTTTTCCTCAAGGTCCCTTTTCGCAGATTCGTAGTCCATTTTTGTAAGGCTAAGAAGATAGGCGAACTTGAGCTTTCCCACAGGAACTATGGCCTCGGCTATCTCTTCGGATGAGGCTTGCGACTGCAGCCCCCGTAAAATGGATTTGATGTTCTCATTGTCCCATCTCTTCATGTACTGTGTTATGAATCTGTTTATATTGCCTGAAGAGATGTTGATAAGCTTTTCATACGTCCTTGCCAGGTTCAGGTTCAAGGCATATTCTATCAGGTCGATGCCCTTGAAGTTCTTGGAAAGCTCTGTCACATCCTGATGGTAGTCCCCTTCACTAATGTATCTCGTTATCTCTGGCAGCTCCATTAGCATCATCTTCTCGTATGTCAGCTTAGGAAATATCTTCGCTTTCATGGCCGAGATCCTGGCATTGAAGTATGCTGCATTGTCTTCCATCGATCATTCACCCAGAAGGTTCTTGTATGCCTTTTTCATGGAGTTCTCGAATACCTCTTCAAGAAGGGAATCATAAGTAAGATTTATTTTCCAGTGCCTATCCTCGGATTCAGCTACAATACCACCGATGCAATCAATGTTTCCGGAATATTCCAGGTCGGAATATTTCCTGATAGTATCTTCATCCCGCGGATTTGAGTATATATAGAAGGGCCTCTTCGTAGGCACCTCGACCAGGTCATGGTCCACATAAGTTATCGAGGATATCGAGAACACTGGGGTTGCCCTCGCGATGTGCAACAGACGCCTTATGAGCCTTTTGTTGGTCTCATCGTCTATTTCGGATACCTTCTCCCTTACTCTCTCCCAGAGCTTTTTGATAATCTCCCTCTCCATCTCAAGCTTCTTTCTCTTATACTCCATCCTTACCTTCGATAGCCTGATCTCCTTTAATTTTTCCAAAGTGCTCTCAAGTTCCCTGTTCTTTTGCTCCCTAAGCTTTTCAGCTTCATTCCTTGCGTTCTCAGTGATCCTAAATGCCTCTAGTCTGCCTTCTTCTAGTATCATATCCACTTCTTTCTTTGTGACTTCATTGATCTGGTCGAGCACTTGATCAAGGGACATAATATCACAGTCCAGGAATGACGACGAATAGCAATATCAGGCCTACAGCCAGCCCAAAAATAACTATGGTCTCCGGTATCACAGTAAGGATCAAGGCCTTACCAAACAATTCCTCTTTTTCTGCGATTGCTCCAACTGCCGCTGAGCCAATGTGCTTTTCAGCTATGGCCGTGGCGATTCCCGTAAGTCCCACAGCCAATGCGGCCGCCAGAGCTATCAATCCAACGTTTATATCAGCCAACTTTACACCTCCTTATGTCTTATACCTAATGGGGTGAACTTTATCCCCCCACCCTTGAAGAACTTAGTAAAGAACTCAACATACTGTAAGCGTATAGAGTGCAAGAACGATGCGATTATGCCCAAGGCAAGATTCAACGTGTGTCCAAATACCAGCATCAAAACACCGAGGATAATTCCTAAGATCCCCTTAGGTATCAATACGTCGGTCACTATCTTGTTTATGGCCATTGCGATGCCCACCGATGAGAGGCCTATTGCCAGTAATCTAGTATAGGATATCACATTGGATATAAGTGTAAATATCTCTATCAGGGCCAGTGCCCCCTCGCCCATCACCATCAGGACAATGAAGAACGCCAGTCCGCCCAACAACGGGTATATCATATCAGGGAATACGACCATTCCCATGAGACAGTATAGGATGCCAATCCATGAGACCTTTTCAAGTATCGCGTGTTTGAGCCCCTTGTTCCTCAGGACATTGATAAAACCTATGATGTAGCCTATGGTGATATGTACCACTCCAATGGCGGCACTGGCAACGAGCAAGGGCACTATCTCCTCCAACCTGTGCACCAATGGCATGTGTATGCCGCCGATCTCGCTTATGCCGAAGAAATCGTGGTACATCTCGAAGCCGAAGAACTCTCCGTATACAATTCCGAATATCATGGTGTAAATGCTAGCATAATTGAGGATGTTCAGAAGGGACTGCCATCCTACTGTCTTCATCCTTCTCCGAAGATAAGCGACCAAAAGCAGAAGTGACAATCCGTAACCTAGGTCGCCAAGCATGATGCCATAGAACAGCGGAAAAGTGAAAGATATCAGGAGCGTTGGCGATATCTCATGGTAGTTGGGTGTGGAGAACATGTCGACAAGGGTCTCAAAGGGTTTGAAGGGCTCCGGCGTCTCAACGTAAACAGGAACGTCCTCAAGGCCCTCTTCTTCTATCTCTATTATCTGTGCATCGCCACCAGTCACCCTTTCAAGCGTTTTTTTTGTCTTCTCAACATCGTCTGTCTGCATCCAACCTTCGAGTATGTAAGTGTGCTCTGTGGTCGCCAATCTTAGTGGGGTCTCAGACTTCTCTATCTCACGCGATAGGAACTCCTCGGCCGTGCTTATGAAATCCCTGTATTCCTTGTTGATCTTGTGAAGCTCCTCTGTAAGATCATTCCTTTCCTGCATCAGCCTATCCTTGGACTTGACCAGGTCTATCATTATCTCCTTCACGTTCGGTGATAGGTCCATCTTTACCAGGTCATTGACATCGCTAATGTGTTCTATGTCAGATAGCAGGACCTCTATATCATCGATCTTCTTTCTTTTTTCCATCACTTTGTTCTCTATCGACTCGAGCCTCTTCTTGAACTCGATGGAGAACTCGATGTCTTTGATCTCGCTCTTGGATTCTTTGCTTGTGATGTGCAAGATATCCTTCAAGGCGCGCAGGGAAAGCACGTATTCGCTGAATATTGATGACATCTTTGAAGGTTTTCCCCTCTCAAAACCTTCCTCCTTGTCGTTATAATCAATGATGTGGATGATTTTAAGGTCATAGAGAGCATTGATGGTGTCCTCAAGCCTCTCTTTGTTCCCTACGATCAAGACCTTACTCATCTTCTTCGGACTTAGCATCTATATACCTCACGAAATCTTTGATGATAATGTCTGCGGTCTTATCGAGGTTCTCCAGTTCCTTTTCCTTAAGCGCAAGGATATTCTTTTCGGACTTCTTCATTATCTCGATCTCTTCTGGGGTCTTGGAGGAATATAGTTCGTCAATAGTGCTATCGTAACGTTCCTTGGCCTCTTTTAGCACCTCTTCCCTTATGGCCACGGATTTGAGCTTTGCTTCCTCTATAATTAGTTCCTTGTCCTTGCGAGCTTTCTCCAAGTCCATCTTGGCCTTGTCTTCTGTTTCCTTTATCTTGATCAGAATATCCTTTTTATTGATAGAAAAGCCCCCTAATTACAGCCCTGAATATTATTACTTATAATGTTTTTGATTGAAAACCCGATGTTATTATTAATTTTTATAGTTTTCTCCAGACGAGGCTTTGCACATAAAATCCCAGCTGAAAATAAAGTATGACAAAGTGGGCATAAAATCCTGATTCAACTTTTATTTTTTTTATGCAAGACCCACTCCATGTTCATTTTATCCTCATTTGTATTATTCCTATTGTGCATGCTTATCGCACACGCCAGGTGGCACTGCGGGGCAGGCATTTCTCCAAATGGGGCAAATTGTATCGTGTTATGCAATATCTTAATAATTCTAAACCAATATATTCATGGTGATACCATAAAAGAAGAAGAGATGCTGGATGAGCTGAGGCAGATAAGAGAACTGCTTACCCCCAAACCGCCTGCCGAAGTACCAAAACCTGTTGGAATGAAGAACGAGTTCATAGACTTCATTACAAAGTACAAGATGCTTGGTCTGGCAGTTGCCTTCATAATAGGCATCTATCTAGGGTCCCTTGTGCAGGCCTTGGTCAACGATCTGATCATGCCACTGCTCGAATATGCCGTGCCAGATGCATCCAACTGGGAGAACATCCTTGTTGGCCCATTCAGGGTGGGGCACTTCTTTGGCACGCTGTTGACCTTTATCATAATAATGCTTGTGATATTCTTGATAATAAGGGCAGCAAGGAAATATCATATCGAGTGATCCAAGACCCAATGGGTCTTTAGGCTCTTGGAGAATGAGGGGAGATATCCCTCTAGGTAGTTCCCCAAAGCTCCAAGGCCTTTTTAAGCTGCGGATGGTCCTTGGCATATTCAGTGGCATCTATGCCCTTCATCTTGGCATCCACTGCCTGACGCAATGCCCTTGCCCCTTCTATGGTGCCGTCCGGATGGCCGTGTATGCCTCCACCAGCCTGGATGACGATGTCATTTCCAAGGATGTCGAGCAATTTGGGGACATGGCCAGGATGCAATCCCCCTGAGCATACGGCAAAGGTCGCTTTCATCGAGGATAGGGGCCTCTCCAGTTCGCTCTTGTTGAAAAGCACCTCCTCGCGCCCGCCTTCCATCTTGCCTATTACAGTCCCTATGTGCAACTGGTCTATGCCACCCAATCTTGAGAGCAAGGCGATCACACCCATCGATATGCCATGCAATGGATTCCTGGTGATGGCCGCGTGCATGGCACGATGCCCGTGGAGGAAAAGGCCAAGGTCAGCATCCCTGAGCTCTTGCAGGGCGTAATAACCCGCGGCGATTATATCTATCATCGCGCAATTCCCTCCATGGTCCTTCACGAACTGGGAATGCTCGATCATCTTTGGGCCTGTCACGTTTGGGGCGTATGCCTTCCTCTCCCCGGTCTCCTCCCTGGCAAGGTCCATAGAATCCAGGACCTTTATTATCCTCTCCTCGAATGGGCAGAACCTTTGGTCCGTTAGATTCTCATCATCCTTTACAAAGTCGCATCCGCCGTAATATGCCTCATACGCGACCTTGGCGGTCTCTTTTGGATCAAGCCCTATCTTCGGCTTTACTATGGTGCCGACATGAGGCCTTCTGCCCTTGTCGGTCCCTATGAGCTTTCTCACGCCTTCCATCCCAAATGCCGGTCCCTTGAAAGTGTCAACATACCTATCTGGGAGTTCAATGCTGTTCAGGCGCAGATTGCTTACCTCCTTCATACCCAGGATGTTTCCGGCGACGTCGGATAACAGTTGAGGGATGCTGTTATCAACGAACATGTCTGTCGGATAGGCTATCTTTATGTTATTCCCATCGATGTAGAAGACTTTCGCAGCAAGCCTTTCAATCCTTTTTTTCATGGTATGGATCTCGGTCCAAGTGCCTATTGAAGACTCTCCAGCTGCCACATTAGCCGCTTTGTGCACGTCGTCGGCCTCTATGTAAAAGTTACAGATAATGTTATCATCAGGGTCGATATTGGCATTCATGTCAATGAACTTATCTTGATAACGGATCTTTGTCAAAAGTATCACCATGTGATATTATGCTCGGAATGTATATAAAATTACTTAATTTGACAAAATAGAGTGACGGGCAATAATAAGGGGGAGTTGCCCGCCACAAATCCTTTTAGAATATGGGAGGAATTAATAAGGGTCTGAACCCCTGAGCAATGGTGTAACCGAAGTTCCCTATAAATAGTTTGTTTTTGGTCAAAACGTAATATGAGATTATTTTAAGCCTTGATAGTAATTTTACTAAATATTTAATTCTTGACCTTAATATGGACAAATATCCCAAAAATAGCATTAACCCATGTTACAATATAAAAATATATAAATAAAACAGCATGTTATAGCTCATAAATTCGGTGAATCCATGATCACTCTAGGCATTGAATCGACCGCCCATACTTTTGGGATCGGCATATGTGACAAGAGGTCCATTCTGTCGAATGTGACAGATTCGTATTCAGGGGAGGGAATACACCCCAGACTTGCGGCCGACCATCATGCAAGGGTATCCTCGAACGTGGTCAAAAAGGCGCTGGAAGATGCCGGCCTCTCCATCGATGACATCGAGCTTATCTCATTTTCCCAAGGGCCTGGCCTAGGCCCATGCCTTAGGATAGGGGCGACCACCGCCAGGGCATTGGCACTGAGCAGGGACCTTCCTATAATGGGTGTCAATCACTGCATCGCCCATATAGAGGTAGGGCGGTTCCTTCTGGGCGTAAGAGACCCTGTCACCCTATATGTCTCCGGGGGCAATACGCAGATACTGGCCTTTGCAGGAGGGAGATACAGGGTGTTCGGCGAGACATTGGACATTGGCATAGGCAATATGCAGGATACATTTGCAAGGGCGATAGGCCTGGAATTCCCTTGTGGCAGGCAGATAGACCAACTTATGTCAAGGGGCACTAAATACCTTGACATACCTTACACGATAAAGGGAATGGACTTCTCCTTCACAGGGATGTTGACCGAGGCGATCAAGCATATCCATGGAAATAGCAAGGAGGATGTGACGTTCTCCTTGATGGAGACTGCATTCTCTATTGTGGTGGAGGCCACGGAGAGGGCAATGGCCCACACACAAAAGGATGAGCTTCTTCTCGCAGGCGGCAATGCGGCATCCCCGAGGCTGAGGGAGATGTGCAGGCTGATGTGCGATGAGAGGGGCGCGAGCATGCATGTGCCCCCATTTGATGTGTGCAGGGACAATGGGGCCATGATAGCCGTGCTAGGAATGACAGAATATGATTCTGGAAAGAGGATGGAGATGGGAGAGACAAAGGTCAGGCAGAAGTGGAGGACCGACGAGGAGGATGTGAAATGGAGATAATAAAGGCAGAGAGATTGAAGGACCCCTCTTTCTCATCATCGCTTGCGAAGCTTATCATCGGCGGGAGCATAATCTGCTACCCTACCGACACTTGCTATGCCATAGGCACGAACGCCTTGAACGAGCAATCGGTCTATAGCATATATATGATCAAGGAGAGGGAGTTCTCAAAACCTCTGCCCGTCATAATCAGGGACATAGAGGCGGCCAAGAAGTTCAGCGTTTTGGACATCAAGGCAAGAAGGTTGTTTGAGAGATTCCCCGGAATATCCCTTGTGCTCCCCAAAAGGAACATACCAAACATAGTCAACCCGACCCGGATAATGGTCCGCATCCCGGAAGATGAGATCGTGCGGGCCATGATGTCGAACATCGCGATCCCCATCATCTCAACTAGCGCAAATCGTGCCGGCGACCCGAATCCTTATTCCCCATCTGACATAATAGCCTCCCTAGGCGACAAGCTGCCGATGATACAGTTCCTCATCGATGCAGGCAGGCTCACTGGTGAGATGCCATCGACCATATTCGACTGCATCGAGGGCAAGGTCTACAGGGAGGGGAAATATACGGCCAAGGAGGTCATGGAGGTGTACAATGAAACTGATTAATCAGGGGGCTGAGGCGAAGATATACAGCTGCAGATTCGAGGAGTACTTTGGCACCGACTCAAAAGGCGACCTCATAATAAAGGAAAGGATAAGCAAGGGTTACAGGATAAGGGAGCTCGACGAGAGGATAGTGCTGCAAAGGACCCTGTCCGAGGCAAAGCTACTGCACGAGGCAAAGATGGCTGGCATCCCCACACCTGTGATCTACTTCATAGACAAGCGCAAGCATGCACTGGTCATGGAGAAGGTG
Organism: Candidatus Methanofastidiosia archaeon; assembly: GCA_016930445.1. Taxonomy (GTDB): domain Archaea; phylum Methanobacteriota_B; class Thermococci; order Methanofastidiosales; family NM3; genus JAFGGT01. The sequence goes on from JAFGGT010000007.1 coordinate 32,968, forward strand.
GGCGGCCAGAGGGTCAAGGAGGAGCTTGTAGGGTCCCCAAAGGAGAGCATGGGGTTGATAGAGGCCGTAGGCAGGAGCGTAGGCCTGATGCACGGGAACAACATCATCCATGGCGACCTGACCACCTCCAATATGATACACCGCGGGGATGAGGTCGTCTTCATTGACTTTGGTTTAGGGGAATTTTCGAGCGAAGTGGAGAAACAGGCCGTGGATGCGCACCTCCTCAAACAGGCTCTTAAGAGCACTCATTTCGATTTCTGGGAGGAATATTGGGAAGCGTTCAAGCAGACCTACTGCAGAACGTATCGGAAAGGAAGGGAAGTATTGGAAAGGATCGGCGACATAGAGTTGAGGGGAAGGTATATAGAGAGGGGTGAATGAATGGTGCTGGTCTTCGTCACAGGGAATGGGCATAAGTTCCAGGAGGCCTCATGCCTTTTTTCCCAGATGGGCATCGATCTGGAACAGGCGGACCTAGGCTATCCCGAGGTCCAAGCGGACAGTTTGGAGGAGGTAGCGGAATTTGGCATCGCCTGGTGTAAGGAAAAACTTAAAAAGCCTTGTTTTATAGAGGACGCAGGCATATTCATAGATGTGCTCAACGGCTTCCCCGGACCATATTCGAAATATGTGTTCCAGAGGATAGGGAATCAGGGAATATTGAAGTTATTGGATGACAAGATGAACAGGCAAGCGACCTTCAGATCGGTAATTGCCCTTCAGGACGGCCTTAGCACTCATCTGTTCATCGGCGAGACTAAGGGTCGCATCGCCCATGAGGCGATGGGCACCGGGGGATTTGGGTACGATCCCATTTTCATCCCAGAGAAAAATGATAGGACATTCGCCCAGATGGGCATGGAAGAGAAGAATCAGCTCTCACATAGAGGGAAATCTTTATATAAACTTGTAAATCATTTCAAAGAACGTAAGTAGGTTGATAATAATGGCGAGAATGCATTCTAGAAAGAAGGGACAGTCTGGCTCAACCCATCCACTTAGGAATTCGACCCCACAGTGGGAAGAAGCGAGCGCTGAGGAGATTGAGAACCTTGTGGTGGACTACGCAAAGAAAGGTCATTCGTCATCAGAGATAGGCATAATTCTAAGGGACCAGCACGGCATAGCGGATGTCTCATTGTCTACAGGAAAGAAGATAATGAAGATCCTTGATGAGAAGGACTTGGCACCCCAGATGCCGGAAGACATCATGAATCTTATCACAAAGGCGGTGCTTTTGAGAAAGCACCTAGAAGAGAATCCAAAGGACAAGCATTCGTTCAGAGGCCTCAAGCTTACCGAGTCCAAGATAAGGCGCCTGGGTAAGTACTATAGGCGCTCAGGGAAGCTGCAACCCAGATGGATTTACGATCCAGAAAAGGCCAGATTACTTGTCAAGTAATCACTTTCCTTTTCTTATCATTGTGATTGAAGATGGATGATTTTCTTTTAAGATGTAGAGAAGCAGCCGAAATCCTTAGTAAGAAGGAGAAGATCACCGTAATAGGCCATCGGGATGCCGATGGCATATGCGCCGCGGTGATAGTGAAGAGATGCTATTCTGAGAAAGAGGTTGTCATAAGGATAATCAGGCATTCTACCGATTTGGCCAGATTGAAGGCGGATTGCGGGGACTCATTCCCCGTGTTCGTCGATTACGGCAGTTCCGAGATCGCTGGTATAGAAAGCGCTTTTGGTGATTTTCTCATACTTGACCACCACCCCCCTGAAAGGTCACATCCCAAGATGGTGAATCCCTGGGACTTTGGTATCGATGGCACTAGGCAGCTCTCAGGTGCGGGGGTCTCCTATTTCGTTGCAAGGGAGGAAGATCCTGCAAACATCTCCCTTTCGAGCATAGCATTGATAGGTGCCATGGGGGACAAGATGCACTTATCCGGATTCAATGGCCCTAACGCCCTATTGATGGATGACGCTCTCAGGGCAGGCCTCATCTCTTTCAAAAGCGATGATGACGGCATATTGGTGGGCAGGCTGCCGTTCTCTTCAGAACCTCTCCCTGCATTGCTTGTAGCGGACATCATAGATTCTTGCGCTTCTGTCAACAGGCCAGAGTTGGCCGTTGGCATGCTGATGGGCGACCTTGATTCCTACAAGTCCGCACTTGGGGTGCATGAAGAATACGAACGGCTTTTCAATGATCAACTGCAGGCAATACGCTCTGGCTGGAACGAGATTATGGAAAGAAATTCCCAATATCTGGCCTACTTCATATACCTGCCAGAGATACAGCCGGGGTTCACAGGCCCCCTTGCGGAGGAGATCGTGCTCGAGGTCAGAGATAAGCCGATAGTCATCATATCGAGCACCCACTATGGGCTCAAGGCCTCAGGCAGGGCAACGAAGGAACAGGTCGAAACACTAGGCCTCGACCTGGGCAGGGCCTTATCCTCTGCCGCACAGGAGTGTGGGGGCAGGGGAGGGGGGCACGACATAGCGGCAGGTGCCAGCTTCAGGGAAGAGGATCTAGAAAGGTTTAAGGGTCTAGTCACAATGGGCCTTTTCAGGCAGTGGAGGTCCAGATTGAAGGTCCTCCTGGATGTCGAGACCAGGTCGCAGAGCGACGCCTCGTCGCTTGCCTCATCCCTTGCTGTCGACAACGAGCGTTACAGATCAACGACTTCGATCGCTCTATCGCTGGATAATAAACTATATATAATCGTGCTCTCAGAGGATATTGGAACTTTTAAGAACACCGTTGATGACCTCATAGTATGCCTGACCTCTAGCAAGGATATATTAAACATTTCAAAATTGGATTGATCGAGGATTGATAAGAATGGATGTGCTTATAATCGGTGCCGGGCCTGCCGGCATGTTTGCCGCCCAGAAGTTGGCGAACGATTCGGACCATAACGTTACCGTAATCGACATGGGAAAGGAATCGTTGAAGAGAAAATGCAATGCCCTTTACAGGGACATGTGCACAAACTGCCAACCATGTGAGATATATGCAGGCATAGGCGGCGCTGGGGCGCTTTCCGATGGTAAGCTGAATCTTACGCCTTTGATAGGCGGGGACCCCGACTCAATACACAGGTCCTATGATGAGGTAAAGAGGTACATAGACATCGTAGATGAGACATTCTTAAAGTTTGGGGCCGATTCCGATGTGTTCGGGACCAATGAGGATGACCTTAAATTGCTCAGGAGGAAAGCTTCGGCCCATGGCATAGAGTTCATATCTGGGAAGCAAAGGCACATGGGCTCTGACAAGACCCCGATAATCATAGACAAGTTCTATACAGACCTTAAATCGAAGGGTGTCAAGTTCTTTACCAAGACGAAGGTAGAGAAGATAGACATCGTAGATGGAAAGTTCGTTGCGACGACCGGCAAGGAGACCTTCAAGGGGGACTATATAATCGTTGCTCCTGGAAGGGCCGGAGCATACTGGTTCAGAACGCAGGCAAAGAGGCTTGGCATAACGAACAACTATGGCCCCATAGACGTCGGGGTAAGGGCCGAGTTCCCTACGACGATTTACGAACCTGTCGAGGAGATCATGTACGATGCCAAGTTCAAGCTTTACTCAAAGACATATGACGACCTTATAAGGACATTTTGTACTAATCCCAAGGGCTTCGTGACCGAGGAAAGATACCCAGACTTTGTGCTCGTGAACGGCCATGCGAAAAAGGATGAGAAATCCCAGAACTGCAATCTTGCCATCCTGACCAGGATAGAGCTGACAGATCCTGTGGAGGACACGACGATGTATGGCAGGTCAATCGCAAGGCTGGCCACAACCATAGGCGG
>JAFGGT010000008.1 GCA_016930445.1 Candidatus Methanofastidiosia archaeon
CTCAATTCGCCAGGACGAGTTCATCGTTCTCTTTGTGGTCATAATCATATCCTCGTTGTTTGCGTATATTTCATTAATGGCAATCGGCAGGATGGTCCTTTTGAATCTGAGAAGGATCAATTACTTTGTGCTTTGCATCATCGGCATGGCCATCCAAACCCTTGTGATCGTGGCACTTTGCGGAATTGAGGGGTTGTTGCTATGTTCATTGGCGACGGCAATGGGAATGCTGCCACCAATGCTTTGCGTCAACAGGTCCACGCTGATGGGTTTTCTAATTGTGCCCGTCATGATATTTTATCTCTAAAAACAATTATTAATGACAATGTGAGAAGGGTATGGATGGTCGTATTCAATCCATTCAGTGAGAGGTATGGGAAGTACCTTAACATTGACCTAAACGGGATAGAACCAAGAATAGTGAGACTATCCATTGCAAGGTCGTCTGAGAAGAACAATGAGAAGTATATAGAAATGGATGAAGAAGACGACATAATATCGCTTTTCCTGCTATTTCAGGGGCTTGCAAAGACACCCCACGCTCCGGAGGTCCTCGCTTCGCTCTCAGCGTATGAGAAGCTCATAGTGACAAGGCTTGTGAAATATTTCGGGTCTGAGGCCATTGAGGAGATCAGCGAGCTTGTCGAAGTGCATGAGCTTCCAGTCCTGGCTAATCTTGAGAATCCCATGAAAAGGATGATACTGGTCGAGGAGCTGGGGATATACTTCCCAAAGGAGGACCTCTTCAGGCTTCGGGATGCAAAGGGCGCCTTGATCGAATTCGCCCTAAGATGGGATGAGGTATATGATGTCATCGACATCACCACCAATTACATCATAGGGCCTTACGTATTCCTCACCAAGGGGGAATTCTTCGAGGCATATTCAAGGTATGTCCGGAAGAAGTGCTACGATTACATACAGAGGGCTTCTCCGAAGATACAGGAGGGTCCACACCCCGTACATGAGAAGATCATAGGGATGGTCAAATCGCTCTTGAAGGTGACTAAGAGGATTGAGAAGGTATCTGGAGACCTTAAGGAGGACCTATTCCCACCTTGCGTAAAGCTGTCAATGATGGGCGTTTCCTCTGGGCAGAGAAACTATGCCATCACCATCCTATTGACATCGTTCCTTTCTTACGCGAGGCTGATGCCATCCACCAAGATATTCGACAGGGAATCGTCATTCAATCTCAATCAGGAGGACATAGGGATATTGCTCGACGAGGTGGTGCCTACCATCATAGAGGCAGGCGACAACTGCGATCCACCATTTTTCAAGGAGCAGCCGATAGAGAGGATGAACATCTTTTATCATCTTGGATTCGGCATGACAGAGAATCCAAATCCCCAGGACTTTGGAAAATCCAAGTGGTATCTTCCGCCTTCATGTGCTAAAGTGGCCGAGAACGCCCCTTTGATCTGTCAGCCTGATGAATTTTGCAAGATGGCAAGCTGGGGCATACTTGACCGGGAAAAGGTGGGAGAGATACTCAAGAAGGCGAAGGAGGACGGCAGGGACACTTTAGGGGAAAGGGTGCTTGAGCTGCTTTTGGAAGGAGCCAGGTCTGCCGGATCCATATCAGAGGGACTGGGAATAGAGAAGAAGGAACTGGCGGAGCTATTGGGAACACTCTCAAAGAACAAGCTCGTAGGGCGCAGGAAAGTAACGAATCCCCTTATATATTATATCAGGAAGAAAAGGTACGTCAATCAGAGATGACGAAGTCATCGATCATGCCCTTGGCCTTTTCCCTGCGCTTCTGATGCTCCTTGAGAAACTCTTCAACCTTATCGGCAAGATACTTCTTGCAGTTGCCGCACATCTCTTCCCCGCTTAGGCATCTTTGCTTCCTCTTCTCTAGCTCATCATCGTTATCCTCGAATAGGATGTACAGATACTGGAATATCGTGCACACATGGGGGTTTCCTCCCTTTTCCCGCTGTTCGGCCAGGCTTTGACAACCGCCAGTAAAGGCGTTGAGGACCTTCTTTCTGGCATCTTTTGGTGGGTCCACGGTGAAGATCGCAGTGTTGGCCTTTGACGCTGACATCTTTGAGTCCGGACCCTCAAGCGATGGAAGGAACATGCTCTGTATCAGGGCGGGCTTGTAATAGCCCAACTTCTCTGCCACGTCCCTGGTGATCCTGAAATGGGGGTCCTGGTCTATGGCGCAGGGGATGAGCACCGGCACCTTCTTTCCTGCCTGTATGGATGGCAGGAAGGCCGGGACGGATTGCATCGATGTGAAGAATATAAGGCCTATGTTAGTGGAATTATCAAAGCCGAAAACGGCCTTGGCAGTTGAAAATGTCACCTTTTTAGCTACTTGGATGGCGTGTCTATATAGGCTCTTTGCACAATGAAGGTCTGAAAATATCTTGGTCTTCTCAGGGTCGAACCCCATGGCGATTACATCTAGTGTGTTCTCGTAGGTATATGTGTCTATCTCCTCCAGCGTGAGATTTGACGAAAGGACGTACTTCTCGTCATCGGTCAATTGAAACCATAGATCGCAACCGAAGGTGTCCTGAAGGTATTTTGTGAATATCCAAGGAAGTACATGGCCTAGATGGGTGTGTCCAGAAGGGCCTCTGCCTGTATATAGTGAAAAGGGCTTCCCCTTCTCGTACATCGATAGTAGCCAATCAAGGTCCCTGTGGGAAAAGAAGATCTTCCTTCTAAGAAAGGGGTGTACTTCGCCTACCAGGCCCTCTATCCTTGAAACAAGTTCTTCAGTTATGGGCTGCGTGCCAAACTGCTCTATGAGCTTCTTGTAATCTATGTCGCCCTCGACCTCCCAAGGGGTAACCTTGAACTCAGTCACTTTTATCCCATCACTCGCTCGTTATTATGGAGTTCTTTCTCTTTTCCTTCTTTACAGAAGTGGCAAGACCTTTCATGGCCCTTTTGCCCTCAAGTCTCTCTCTTCTCATCTGAGTCCTAGTCTTATGTTTCAATGCCTTCATCATTTTGATCACACACCATAATACTTTATACCATCATCACACACACAAACAGTTTTAAAAGTTTTGTTATTGGCCAACAGGCTTGACAATAACGCCACGTGCTCCCTGCCGCTGCCCGAGATCAAGTTAACGTAGATTTCATCGATATCTTCCGGCAGCTGCCCTACTATATCGTCGACAAGTTGGCAAACATCCTTTTGTTCATCCAACAATATCCACTGGAATGGAAAATCGAGTTTAAAGGTATCTCTCGCCCATTCATTTCCAAGGACTATTATTTTGTCCCACTCCTCGCTGCATATACGCTTTACTTTACCCCATGTGCCCTTTCCAATTCCTATAGTAGCGATAAAAGTTTTCAAATAATACACCTCTTTATAATTCGAAAGACATATTGTTTTTTAAAGTTTGCCTAAAAAATCAAAATAATAGCTCATTGCATCAGAAAATAACTTTTAAATATGTTTGATGATCTCCCCTACGCAGTCCAGGGCGCAATCTTTGAAGGTATCGGTATATACTGTGTTTGTCACATATACCTGGTTTTGGAAAGAGGCCCTCACTTTCTGCAGATTTTCTTCGCCTCCCCATACCGGAAGGGCGTGCGTTATCGCTGCCCCGACTCTTTTCGCACCTAGCTCCCTGAGCTTTTCACCTGTCTTCCTCAATGTCCCGCCGGACAAGACCATGTCATCCACTATCAGGACATCTAGCCCATCGACATCGAAGGAACCAGATATGGTAGACTCGACTGAGGAGATCCTTGATTTTGAAAAAGATTTAATACCCAGGCGCTCAGAAGCTCCCTCATCGGGGCCGAGTATGACGGCATCAGGCATCTCAGAAGCCGCTTTCTGCAGGAGCGGTTCTATCATGCTTATGATGTTGACCTTGTCCCTATTGATGAGTTTCTGGAACCATCCAAGGGAAGTTGGTGGATGGGGGTCTATGATATGCACTCTCTCGGACATAGATAATGTAAGATCGATTGCCAGCTTTGCTGAGTTGACCTCCCCAGTCAGGCACGCGTGGTCCTGTTTTGCGCATGGCATGCAGGTATAGACCACCTCGACGGATCTCGGGGGGTCCAGTAGTTCGTAGGCATATCTCTTATGGCCTGTTTGCATCACTTTTTGGGGGCATCTGAGGATGGATAGGAACTCAAGGAGCTCGAATACGCGGTCTTGGGTATTGTACCAAGCGCCCCTTAATTGTGAGAGTGTGCCACATTGCACCACTATCAGGTCCTCTCCTGAAAGCTCTTCGACTGGAATTCGGCTGTAGATGTCCGAATTCATAAAAAATCTCTTGTTGTCATAATTGTCAAAGGAAGAATAGGTCTCGAATCCATTCCCCTTGAAACTATTCTCAAGATGTTGTGCTCCACTACACAATAGAACCTTTTTCATTCGATCCCCTTTAGTGCTGAACAGAAAGACTATATGGATATCATCGTAGAGGTCATTTGCACGGATTTCAAAGAGCGGACCTTTTCAGTAATGAATTTATCCAATAGGGCTAGTTCAGGTACGTGTACCTTTGCTATCACATCATATTCGCCGTAGACAACGTAAGCCTCTTCTACCTCATCAAATTTTTCAAGTTTGTTGACAACATCCCTTTCCATACCAGCATCGGTGACACAAAGCACAAATGCAATGACCATGGCCATACACCTCAGAATGATTAATTCTGCCTTTTATATAAACTTTTCCAGAGAACGTATGGTGAAAATGTCCTGTAAAAAAGGGTCAGATTTATACCTATGATTAAACGCATCTTTAACGATTAACGTATTTTAGGGCAGAAGCGTGCAAATAGAATTTATTTTATACGATATACGATGAATTAAGAATATTATTCATAATTATTATATTAAAATAAATTTATTCAATATGCAAATAACTAATATTGAATGAAAAACAAGAAAAATAATAAAGATATACGTGGTAATTATTTAATATAATAAAATTAATTTATCTTTTTAAGATTAGAATTAGATTCTTATCTTAAACTAAATAAAAGGGGGATAAATATGGCTTTTGGATATATTGGTCCAGAAAGGAAGGAAGGTGATGAACAGCCATACATTGGTGGCAAGTTCAAACTAAGGCTTCCATTTCTCCACTACGGTATAGATATCCAGTCCCTGGCCCAAGGAGCAGTGTTGGCATGTACCCACCTGGGTGCATTGGTTACAATGATGCAATATTTGGGAATCTCTGAGGATGTTGCACTACTCGCTGTCGCCATCAATGGCGCATTCTATTTATGGCACACATCGTTTGGAGATCCGGGCATAGCTGGCTGGATAACAGCAGGTATACCGCTGTATATCACATATCTGGTTTCCTACACAGAAGGAGCAGAGAGGATGCAGGCTTTGATAGCGTTCCAGGCTATTCTGGCTATAGTATTCTTGGTACTGGGTGTAACGGGTATTGCAAACTATATCATTGCACACTTCCCCATATCGCTGCGTTCAGGTATCCTGCTAGCGGCCGGTATGGCGTCCCTAATAAGGATCTTCACACCCACAGAACCGTTCCTGAAACTCTACCCGGTGTCGTTTACCATAGCGTTGATGTTCAGCTTCTTCATCCTGTTCTCCAATAGAGCATTGGTATATAGGAAACAACATTCTTGGTTCCAATGGATGGCAGGATGGGGAATAGTGCCTGGATATGTGATAGGGTACATCGTAGGTATTGCAGTTGGCGAGGTAGCCGCCCCGACGATGGGTCAGATAACCGAGAAGTTCTTTATTGCGGCTCCTTTCGGGAAGATGATTGACACTATGTCGCCCTTTGGTGTTGGAATGCCAGGGCCCGAGCTTTGGATAGCTGGGATCTCTATGGCAGTCGTCGCTTATGTGCTCGCCTTCGGTGACATGCTCATACTCCAGTCCTTGACCTCAGAGGTCAACAAGGCAAGGCCAGATGAACACGTCATCTACAGCCCAACGAGGAACCATGTCATAACAGCATGGAGGAACATACTCGAAGTGCTCTACAGCCCATACGTGTGCCTTTGTGGTCCAATTTGGGCCGGTGCCTCGGCAGTGGTCGCCAGCAGGGCGATGAATTCAAGTAGGAAGGAACTTGACTCTTACTGGGCAGCTGCCAACTCGTTCAACTGGGGTGCACTCGTATTGTTCATGTCGCCAATCGTCGTTATATTGATGCCGGCAAGATACATCGGTTTCGGTATAACGTTAGCATTGCAGGGCTACCTTTGTGTCTACATAGCATATGAGATGTGCACCAACAACGTGCAGAGAGGTATCGCTGGTGTCATGGCAGGTGCGATAATTGCTGCGAACTTCACACATGTCAGCCCAATACTGTCTGGACCATCGATAGGCCTAGCGATCGGGTTCTTCCTGTGGTTCATCCTGAAACCTGTTTCGGCTCCGATCAAGGGAGAAGAATTGAAGGAGGTCTAACAAAAAGGACCTATCCTTTTTATTTTTTCATTGGCCAAAGAGCTTTAATACCGATTAAGCATATATTTTACCGTGAATATTATGGCAAAAAAGAGCATAATGACCCAGACCGATAAGAAGAAGGCAAAGATGTTCTATACGAAAGCATTGCCTGTTATGATAGTCAGCATACTTATCGGCCTATTAGGACTACGAGTGATCAATTACTTACTTGAGGGCAGCAAATATCTTAGATTGGCCTTGTATCTGTGGATAGGTGTATTTTTCGTCTCTTTCATGTTAACTAATAAGATCGTATTGACAAGATCTATAAGGAACATGTAATAAGGAGGAATTTTATGGTAAAGACCCTTTTCAAAAAGGTTTTGGTGCCAGTGGACGGATCTGAGCAATCCATGAAGGCGTTGGAGTACGCGGGAAAGATAGCCAAGAGCGCAGAAGGACGCGTCATACTACTCTATGTAATCGACGCATCCAAGGTTGGCGTCTCTCCAGAGGTTGCTGACAGGTTCACGATTACCTATAAGGAACCGATTCCCGTGGACGACACGATAGAGAGGTATTCATTCTTCTACCAAGAGAAGCTCAAGGAGCTTAAGGATGAAGACTCTTACAAGATAGGAGAGCAGATCCTGGAAGAGGCAAAGAAAAAGGCGTCAAAGTTCATCAAGGACCCAGACACCATCATCTCTTTGGGACCAGTTGCAGAAACGATTGTAACGGTCGCAGAAAACCACAAGACTGACTTGATAGTCATTGGTTCCAGAGGACTCTCCACGTTCAAAAGGTTGCTCATGGGGCACGTTACGTGCGATGTCACAGAAAAAGCACATTGCCCGGTCCTAGTGATCAGGTAACTCTTCTTTTCTTTTTTTATATTAATTTTTTATATTAGACATTACATTATATTCTATGGATCATAATAAGGCCACATTCGCGGCAGGTTGTTTTTGGGGAGTAGAGGCATCATTTGAAAAGATCGAGGGAGTGCTTTCCACTTCAGTCGGTTATACGGGAGGAGATTTTGAGAATCCCTCATACCATGATGTATGCACAGGGAAGACGGGCCATGCCGAATCGGTGCTTCTAGACTTTGATGCCGATGTAGTGTCATATCAAGAACTATTGGACCACTTCTGGAGCATTCATGACCCAACTACCCTCAACAGGCAGGGGCCAGACGTCGGGACCCAATACAGGTCTGTGATATTCTACCATGACGAGGAGCAAAGGAGAATGGCGCTTGAATCGAAAAGAAGGCTTGAGGGATCTGGGAAATACAAAGGAAAGATAGTGACTGAGATAGTGCCAGCGCAAAGATTCTATATGGCAGAGGAATATCACCAAAAATACTTCAAGAAACACGGCATAGGCGGTTGCAGATTGTAGGTGAGCGAAATGAATACTGAAGACATTGCATATTGCGGACTCTGTTGTGAAAAATGCTTTTTAAGAAAGGGCGAGATAGCAGGACTTGCCAAGGAACTAAGAAGGGCCCTTAGGGAAGAGAAGTTCGCAAAGATGTCGGATGGCATGTCGAAGTTCTTCAAAGAGCTCCGGGATTACGATGCCTGCTATCTGACCTTGGGAGCGATGGTAAAGCTCAGATGCAATAAAAATTGCAGAGAAGGGGGAGGCAATCCGTTCTGCAATATCCGGAAATGCTGCGTCAAGAAGGGTTATGATGGATGCTGGGAATGCGATGAATTCGAACACTGCACAAAGTTCTCTTCTCTAAAGGAGGTCCATGGCGATGCCAATGTGATGAATCTCAAGAATATAAAGAAAAAAGGCAAGGAAGGTTTCCTTGAGGGAAAGATTTACAGTTACCTATAGAGATTCTCGCAATATCTCTATCCTTCTTCTTATCTCTTGCTCATTTATGGGGAAGTATGGCCCAATGTTCTCAACAACTATGGATGAAGTGCACGTGGCGAATAATCCTGCATCTAGAAGGCTCCTGTGGTCGTTCTCGAGCTCAAAGATGAATCCGCCCATATAAGTGTCGCCCGCCCCGGTAGGGTCCTTTGCAAAGGTCTTGAAGGCCGGCAGCTTCAGCATTTCGCTGCCATCGTATATCACTGAACCGTGCTCGCCAAGGGTCACTATTACCAGATCAGGGCCCCAAGAATAAAGGGTATCGCATACCTTGTCGATCTCCTTGTATGGGTCGAAGCCGGTCATTATCTCTGCCTCGTACTCGTTAGGCTTCACTATATCGATGTTCTCGACAACCTCCTTTATCTGCGGGTTCTTCACCCTAAAGGCGGTCTGACCCCTTACTTCCCTTACGAATCCCTGGGGGTCGAGGAATATCTTGGCATCTGTCTTGCTCCTTATGCCCCTCAGAAGCTCCAATGACACCTCTCCCAATATCGGCCCTACTACTATGTAGCTAGAATCGAGATATTTCTCAGGGAAGTACGATATAGGATTGGCGATGCCCAATAAATTCAGCTTCCGATCCCCGGATTCATAGTATTCCAGGTGAAATCCCCCAGTCTCATTTGAGGGTTGTATGTCATAATCGATGCCGAAATGGCCCAGGTCCTTAATGAAGGTGTCCTTGAAGTCCTCCCCAACACAACCGGACATCGCACATTTTCTGCCAAGCAGAGAAAGCACTATGCAAGCGTTCGTAGAACAGCCAGAAAGGACCCTCCCTCCTGTGTCTAGATAAGGTGTCACGATTATGTCGTAAACTGGATTCCCTATTGCTGATATCATTTAATAACCTCAAATTGCTTCTTGGAGTACAGCAGTCTCTGTATCACAGTGATGTGGGACAATATGCCCACCGCTAGCAAGGCATAGTCCACGGACATTTCATACCAGCCGTACACAATACACCCGACCATGATTATCAATATCTTTTCTGCCCTGTCCATAAGGCCTATGTCACAGTTCCTTGCTCCCTCTGACTCTGCCTTTGCCCTGACATAGGATGCCATCAGCATGCCTGAGATGGCTATAAACCCGATGAGAGGCCTTGCAAGGCCACCGAGCACGATGCCACCAATGAGTATGAACTCCACATAGCGGTCGATCGTATGGTCAAAGACCTTCCCGAAGACGGTGACATTTCCAGTAGCCCTTGCAACATTTCCATCTATGACATCGAAAAGAGAGGATACCAAGATGAATATCAAGCCCCAGAAGACATCACCAATATAAAAAAAGTACCCCATTATCAATGCCGGTACAAGTGAGAGCGCAGTAAAGAAGTTTGGAGAAAGACGGGTGCTAGCCATCATTCTTCCTAGGCCAGAGAATATGCTCTGGTACCTTTCCCTGTATCTGGCCAGCATTGAGATTCTCCATTATTTTATATTCGTGAAATACCCTGACCCGTTTAAAAGCTTTTTGCCCTCCCTTATGATCGTGGCATGATCGAACGCTATCGATTCTGGCAGCTTGCCCAAGGGGAATACCTTGGCATCCGACGCATCGCTGCCTGCAGAGAAATTGTCCAAGGTATGGTTGCACAAGTATGCGCAAGACACTATATGGCCTCGTGGATCCCTCTTCGGGTCGGAAAATACGCCGATGAGCACTGGGGCAAATATCACCAGCCCGGTTTCTTCCCTTATCTCCCTAATGATGGCGTGCTCCGTGGTCTCGCCCAATTCGACAAAACCGCCGGGGAGCGCCCAAAAGGATGCGAACGGGGGATTTTTTCTCTTTACCAGTAGAATGTTCCTTCCATCAGTTAAAAAACTATCAACCGCCAAGAGCGGGCATTGTTTCTTGATCATTTCTATCAAAAAGCTCCTCTGAAAAACAGCGTTATCTTGCCAACTTCCGGAAGGATCCCGCTGACCTCACCCAGAACGTTCTGCTCATTTATACCTGGAACACCATCGGTCTGGAAATTGTCCGCAATTGGGTTGTAATCTCCCTTTGTGATAAAATAGTACTCATCTTCGTAATAGCTTATTGACACCACCCTGTGTACAATGGGTATGGTATCCTCTCCCCTGCTGAACACTATCACATCCCCCACTTTGATGTCTTGGACGGCAATATCTGTAATTAGGAGGATGTCACCTCGAGAAAATCCATCCTTGTACTCGTAACTAAGGAAGTCGTCCTTTGTTATGCCAAAGAGGGAGTATTCCTCGCCTTTCATCTCCCACCACTGGTCAAAATCGTATCCCCTATGGTCCATGCTGCCGGAGATCACAACTGACACAGGGTCATCTACGCCAGTAGCAAATACTAAGGATATCTGAATTATGAAGTATAGGATAATCGCCAATAAGATTCCCTTAACTATTTCCTTGGATTCCTTCTTGACGTCGGCCATTATGAAAATGATTATCGTTCTCAATTAATAACTTTCGGTC
>JAFGGT010000048.1 GCA_016930445.1 Candidatus Methanofastidiosia archaeon
CCAACATCTATGTCAGAGTCCCTAGAGCTGCTGAGGATCAAGGTGGCCCCTTTTCCTGTCTTGAAGGCCAGGGCAGAGAACAGCCTTTCCTTGTCTTGCAAGGCCTTTGAGATGCCTTGGGCCAGTCCAGGATCGTCAAGCTCTCGGATTATTGTCTTTATCCCATGGTATGAGGGTGCCTCAGCTATCATCGAGCCAGCCTTTAGGTCGAACATATCTGCCTCCAGCTCCGCGTTCCTCTTAGCTAGGATTCTTGACGTCTCCACAAGTTCCAAGACCCTCTCGGCGATAGATCCCTCTGGGACCATGAGCTCATTACCTAACGATTGCAAGACCCGTCCTTGTTCCTGCATCTTCTCCAAGCACCTTCTTCCGCAGATGAACTCGACCCTGTAGTATTTCCCCTTCTTGTAGGCCCTTACTATCTTTATCATTCCCACCTGTCCGCTCGATCGGAGATGGGTTCCGCCACAAGGGGTCTTGTCAAAGTCCGCTATCTCAACTATCCTTATATTTTTCTGTAGTGATGTCTCCTTTCTGAGGTCAAGGCCGCTCGTAGACTCAACGTAGCATGACCTTATTGGCAGGTCCTCGAATATTTTGGCGTTTGCCATGTCCTCTATGGCCTTGATGTCATCATGCCCTAGATTCTCGATCTGGATGTCGATTGACGAGCTCTCGGCACCGATATGCAAAGATTCCGAATCCGCCCCCAACAATCTGTATATGGCCTGAGACAGTATGTGCTGGCCTGTATGCTGTTGCATATTGTCGAATCTCCTATCCCAATCGAGGGAGCAGGTCACTTCATCCCGGTCAAGGTCCCCCATGACAGAGTGGCATATATCGTCCCCCTCCATCCATACATCGATCACTGGTTTTCCGTCCATGGTCCCCATGTCATTGGGCTGACCGCCTGACCTTGGATAGAAGAATGTCTTGTCAAGGCGGACTATCGTCCTGTCCCCGGCCTGTTCCTTGTAAATTATCTTTGCATCGAACTCCTTTCTGAAAGGATCCTCGTAATAGCCCTTTTCGGTCATCTCATCTGCCTACTTTTCTTATAGGATACGACGGACTGATATAAAAACATTTATAACATTAGTTCTTTAACATCAAAAGAGTGAGAATATGGAAGAAAGAGATGCTTACATAAGGGCTGGCGAGATCACGAGGATGATCAAGGAGAAGGTCCCTGCAATGGTAAGGAACGGCACGACATACCTTGAGCTTGCAAGATTCGTAGAGGGCACAATAGTAGAACAGGGGGCTCATCCCGCATTCCCAGTCAATATCTCTGTAAACAACATCTCTGCCCATGATACCCCGACAATAGACGATGTAAGGACATTCAAGGACGGAGACTATGTCAAGGTGGACATCGGGGCCCAGATCGATGGCTTCATCGCCGACACCGCAATGACGGTAAAGGTAGGGGAAAACGATGACGACCTCATAAAGGCAAGCAAGGATGCGCTCGAGGCCGCGATCGAGATGGTAAGGCCCGGTGTAAGGACCAATGAGATTGGCGGGGCAATAGAGGAGGCCATAAGGGGATATGGCTTCAGGCCCATAGAGAATCTCAGCGGGCATGGACTAGAGCAATACGTATGCCACAGCTCCCCCACCATACCTAACTATGACACCGGTCAGGGCGTTGCGCTGAGGGAAGGGGACATAATAGCCATAGAGCCGTTCGCTACGGACGGCATAGGCAAGGTAATGGATGCTGACGAGCACCTCATATTCAAGTATGTCGCTGACAGGCCCGTTAGGCTGGATTTGGCCAGGAAGGTGCTTGGCACGATAAAGAGGAATTATAACACACTTCCATTCGCGGAGAGATGGCTCTCAGAGATATACACGAAGAGGAAGACGGAATTTGCATTGAAGTATCTTGTGAGGTCCTCCTCGATATATGCATTTGCCGTGCTCAAAGAGGCCAATAATGGCAATGTTTCACAATCAGAGCACTCTATGTTCGTCACTTCTGACGGCGCAGAGGTATTTACATAAAGCTTTTAAAACAACATGATGTATTTTCGGATGGTGATAATATGCAAAACATTCCCCCAAACGTACAACACGAGATTACACAGTTCCAACAGCTGGAACAGCAATACCAGATGATGGTATCCCAATTACAGGCTACATCATCGGAGATGAAGGAGATAGAGGATACCCTCAAGGAAATGGAGAACATCAAGGATGACGAGATCTACAAGAGCGTGGGCAGCGTACTATTCAAGAGCGACAAGGAGACTGTCGAGAAAGGATTGAAGGAGAGAAAGGAGACGCTGGAGCTGCGAAAGACGACCCTTGAGCGCCAGGAGAACAGATTGAGACAGAAGCTCCAGGATTCCCAGAAGAAGATACAGGAACTTTTGGGCACTGGCGGACCAACACCTAACCAAGGGAGTTAAGATTGTCAATAGAAGATGTAAGGCTCTTTCTTGAAAAGAGCCATAAACTCCTCATTCTATGTCACAGCAATGCCGACCCCGACGCATTGGGTTGCGCGATTGCGATAAGGAGGAGCTTGGATGGCAAACAGGCGATAATATCGTGTGACGGGATATCCAAGCCCGCGAAGATGATGCTTGAGGAGCTAGGGGAAAGCATAGGCCCATGCCCGGAAGGGTTTTCCCCAGACTCAATACTGATTGTCGACACTTCAAGCCCCGAACTACTTGGTGAGTGTAAAAGGTATCTGGACCAGAATGCCAGCATATGCGTCATAGACCATCATTCGACCACTACCTTCAATGCGAAGGCGGCATACAGGGAGGCGAGGTCGTCGAACTGCGAGCTCGTCTGGGACGTTATCGGGCATACTGACGACATCGTATCCAGAAAGGCCCTGTTAGCAGGCATACTTGCGGACACAGGCCATCTCAAGTTTGCGACAAGGGAGACCTTGAGAACGGTATATGAGATCCTTGGCGAGGACATAATCTTCGAGGAGGTCTTTGCCATGATGAAGGATGATCTCGACCTATCAAAGAAGATCGCCCTGATGAAGGCATTGCAAAGGATGAAGGTGACGCGGGTGGGGGATTTCATGATAATAAAGACCAAGATAGGGGCGTACGAATCCTTCATATCCAAGAATCTATTGGCCATAGGGGCAGATGTTGTGGTCATTGTCAACGAGAAGAAGGGAGAGCGCATAATCGCCAGGGCAAAGAGGTCTGCCTTGGACAGGGGTGTCGACCTATCGAAGATAATGAAGGAAGTGGGGGAAGCATACGGCGGAGACGGCGGAGGGCACCCACCGGCGGCAGGGATGATAGGCGTTGAGAACTACAAGGAAGCGACCGAAGAGATAATGAAAAGGATATCAGGCATCCTCAGGGGGCATTGATGTGAACGAGGAAACGAAGGAGCTTCTAAGGAAGCAGAGATACCAGCTTGTCGGTGAGCATTCTGCGGTGAAGCTTTGTCACTGGCTCAAGGAGAGCATAATGAGGGACAGGGTATGCTATAAGCAGAAGTTCTATGGCATCAAGTCCCACAGATGCCTTCAGATGACGCCAGCCGTAAATTGGTGCACTCAAAAATGTCTCTTTTGCTGGAGGCCCACGAGATTCACCGAGGACGTCCCAAAGGAGGTGGATGCCCCCAAGTTCATCATAGAGAAGTCGATAGAGGCGCAGAGGACCTTGCTATCAGGCTATCAGGGGGTTCTCGATCAGCTGAACAGGAAAAAGCTCGAGGAGGCCCAGGATCCGAACAACGTGGCGATATCGCTTTCGGGCGAGCCAACGTGCTATCCTCTTCTGCCAGAGCTTCTTGAGGAATTCGAGAGAGGGGGCTTTACAACGTTCCTTGTGACAAATGGCACCAATCCTGATATCTTTAGGGAGATGGGGACCCTGCCATGGAACCTATACCTGACCATTCCCGCGCCCAACGAGAAGATATACGAAAGGCTATGCAACCCCTCCATCTCGGACGGATGGGATAGGATAAACAGGACCATCGACATCTTTCCTTCCCTCGACACCAGAAAGGTGATGAGGCTTACCATGACCAAGGGATTCAACATGTGCGACCCTGAATCCTATGCGAAGATCATCGAGCGGGGGCAACCAACGTATGTCGAGGTAAAGGCGTACATGTACGTCGGGTTCTCGAGGCAAAGGCTCTCGATCGACAACATGCCGCGCCACGAGGAGATAAGGGCATTTGCAGAAAGCATATCGGAGCATTGCTCGTATTCGGTTGTGAACGAATCAGAGGACAGCAGGGTCGTGCTCCTCAGCGCGAAATGAATCCTCATGTTTTTCCTTCAAGGCAACTTTTTTAAATAGAGGATATGACGTAGTTCCGGTGAGCGAAATTATCCAAAACTTATCAATTCGTTCTATAGATGCCAAGCGGTTTGTCAGGGCAAAGGAAAAGATGCGCAATCTAAAGATCACCAACAGCTCGAGCATAACGTCCCTCCATATGGAGGAGGATGCCCTTGTGATAGAGTTCATTTTATCTGTTGATTACTTCCCAAACGTTGCTAGCATAAAGATAGAGGGCGAAATGAGGTACGTTGGCGACATTTCCGGTGTGGATGTCAATGACAAGTCCACATTGAGGCAAGACATATCGCGAGAGGCCCACACGGCGATACTTCGATTCTGCCTCCCGGAACTTGTGATAATATCAAAACAGCTTGAGCTCTTGCCCCCCATACCATTCCCATCCATGGAGCGGAAGAATCCGGGCGAGGCGGAGAAGGTAAGGGATAATTTATACGATTATAGGTGATATCTTGTTTCCTGTGGATGAAATACTGAAGCGCTCTAAGGAAAACTTCTTTGACGCATGGCTGGATACCGGCAAGTACTTCGATGGGGAACGTAGATTCGATTTCCCAAACAAGAGGGGTAAGGAGCACCTCCTATCCAAATACGGGCTGAAGGCGAGGGATATCCTGCTTGACATGGGGTTCGATGAGGTGTACCTCAAGCAGTTCTTCCCAAAGGAGAACGTCATGATGCAGTATGGTCCGGAGGCGCCGGCGATCCTGGACCGCCTCTACTTCCTTGCGACGATGCCCAGGCCGGACATCGGCATATCCGATGACAGGAGGAAGTTCATCATGGAGAAGATACCTGGCCTTGATTTTGAGAAGCTTCAGAACATCTTCAGGGACTACAAGCTCGATAAGATAGACCCGGGAGACCTCAGCGAGGAGCTGGCCACAAGGCTGAAGCTGAAGCCGGAGGACGCCACTTTCCTCCTTGACGAGGCATTTCCGGAAATTATGAACATTGAGCCAAAGGCCACGGACAATGTGCTGAACTCACACTTCACGACGGCATGGTTCCCAACACTTGCGCAGCTGGTCAAAAAGTCCCCCCTGCCTGTGATGCTCTTCACTTCTGGGTGGAGATATAGACGGGAGCAGAGGGAGGACCCGATGCACCTCAGGGCCCACTACAATCTGTCCATGGTCGTTATGGAAGAGGGGCTTACGATGGCCGACGGCATGTACATCACCAAGGAGTTCTTCACCAAGATGGGATTTGATAAGCTCAAGTTCAAGAAAAAGCCGAACCAGGCGGTATACTATGCCTACGGTACCAATTATGAGGTCTTTGTCAAGGACGAGAACTTTGGATGGGTCGAGATAACGGAGATAGGAATGTACTCCCCGATAGCATTGGCAAAGTACGGGATCCCATATCCTGTGTTCAACTCAGGCCCTGGATTGGGCAGGCTGGTCATGCTCAGGGAGGGGTTGGAGGACCTCAGGGAGCTCCATCACCCGGAGTTCTACTCGTTCTCGTTCACGGATGAGGAGATATCGGAGTCAATACAGCTCGTAAAGGCGCCATCCTCGAGCATAACGCGTCCGCTCATGGAGGCTATCAAGGAAAAGGCCATGGAGCATAGGGATGACAAGAGCCCATGCGACATAAAGGCGTTCGAAGGCGAGATAGGCGGCAAGGGGATCGTGGCCAGGCTGGTCGAGCCTGAGGAGAACAAGAATCTCCTGGGGCCTGCAGCTTTCAACGAGCTCTACGTTTATGAAGGTAGCATATACGGGATCCCTAGGGAAGGGCTCTCGGATAAGCTAGGTGTCGTCGTCCAAAATGGCATCTTGAGGGGCATCTCATATATGGATTCATTCCTGGCCCTTGTAGCAGAGGATGTTGAGAGGAAGCTCGATGAGTCTTTCAAGGGCACCATAGAGTACAGGCTTGGTATGTCAAAGAGGCTCTCAGATGTGAATCTGCAGATACCCGACGAGGTAAGGACATTCATACAGATGAAGAAGAACAAGATAGACGTGAGGGGGCCGGTGTTCTTCACGATATCCCTGCAGTTCCTCTGATCTTCAACAATTCTTTTATTTTCATCTTCTTACTTATATCATGGCAGGCAAGATATTGAAATGCCCGCTTTGCGGCGCTAGCGAGGTCGAGAAGAAGCACGATATGCTGTATGAGTGCAGGTACTGCAACACGCTCTTCAGGCTGCCTGATGATGGCAATGCAAAGATAAGCCTCGAGAGGGGTGAAGAGCCGCTTTTCACATGTGTAAGCTGCCACAAGCCCTATTTTGCCGAAGATTGGCAGAACTACTCAAAACACTCCTTTCAGACCAGTAAGTCCCCCCTAGGAAAGAAGATAGCGGTAAACTATGACATACTCTTTTGCCCAAATTGCAGAGGCTATGTCTGCATAAGGTGTGCGAGCGAGGGGCGAATGAAGAGATTCTTCTGCGCCAAATGCGAAAATAAGCTCGAGAAAGTGTCTGGCAGCTTTGTGGTAAGTGACCTGAAGGAGGCGCCGGAGATGTTCAGAAAAGTGTTCTATAGGAATGCGGGAAAGTATTAATAATGAGGATGTAGACTTTTTGTGGTGATATCTTGGAAGAACTGCCTAAAGGACTAGTTGACAATCTTACCCCTGGCGAGGAGGTGTCCTCGTGTGTGGGCAACTTCGCATTGAAAAATCCTACCTACATCGTGGTCACGAACAAGCGCGTGATATACTTCGATAGCAAGTTCCTAGGTAGGTACGATCTTTCCAGCATCCCGTATTCGAAGATCCAGCAAGTATATGGGAAGAAAGGAAAGATGAGGGGATTTCTTATCATTGAGGGCGAGGAGGATTGCCAGGAGATAAAGGTCGAAGGCCTAAAGAACGACGACATCTACATGGTCATAGAGACCATGAAGAATGAGATTAACAAGGTGGCCATAGAACCTATTTCGATAAACAGGAAAAAGAGCCTCATGTCCGAGGAATGGTCCTTTTCCAAACCTCCCGAATCCGTTGTCAGAAGCTTTGTCGGGGCAGCTCCATATGCCATGCAGAGCATGGATTCCCCAAAATCAGGAGTGGAACAGATAAGGGAGCTTAAGGCCCTCATGGATGAAGGCCTCATCACTGAAGAGGAGTTCAAGGCCAAGAAGGAAGAGATACTCAAGAGGATATAGGTGCTCTCAGTCGACCAGGTGCTCCTCCCTGACCCTGGAAAGAGCTGTAAAAAGCATCGTCAGCGCACCTATTATGAAGATGGCATTTCTTAGTGACCATTCCACCAGCATTCCGAACAGTGGGTACGTCACTGCCCTGACAAACACGGACAACATAGATATCGTGGAGAGCACCGTGGCGCGATTGTCAGATTCTATGAACTTGTTGAAATAGCTTTGGAACAGCACGCTTCTGGTGAAACCGAGGCCACTTATCACCAGGATCAATATTACTGTGGAAGATATGTGGTAATTGGCTGAAAGCGCTATCAGCGCAATGCCTGGCACGATGGCACTGAACACAACATATCTTTTTTTCGAGCCTAGGATCCCCTCTATCCTACCAAAATTGTTCAAAAACACTATCTGTATAGCCGTCATTGCCGATTGGACGAATCCAAAGTAGAATATGGGCACGTTAAGTTCCCTCAGAATGGGCTGATAGGCCCATATGAGCATATATACCATATTGCCCACTGCTATGCTATCGAATGCCAGTATCTTGAGTGCCCTATGGTCCCTGAAGTAAGCCATTCCGCTCCTTATCGTACCGAGATAGTCCCTGCCCCTCTCCTCCATGCCGCACTCGGGTTCTGTGAATCCGATGCCTACGACAGCCGCCAAGAAACATGGGGCCGATAGGAACATCATAGTATACCTCAGCCCAAGGGTGGCGGCAATGATACTGCCTATGGGCGCGCTCACCATCAGGGCGGCCAAGGTCGAGCTCGTAATCCTTCCAAATATCCTCTTGGATTCGCGCTCCATGCCTTCCGACTTCAGACTGTCATATACCAATGCTTCATCCGCCCCAGAGAGCAGTGCATGGGCCAGCGCCCAGAGGAACTCTCCGACCATGAAAACATAGAAGCTAGGATATGAGGAGTAAACCAATGCAGCAACCCCGTTTATGATCGCCGAGATGATTATGGTGGTCCTCCTTCCAAGGTAATCAGCTATTGCACCAGTTGGAACCTCCAGTGCAAAGATGGATATCATGAAAAACGACTGCAATAGCATTATCTGTGTGAATGAGATATGGCCCCAATCGGTCATGAACGGGACCAGAACGCCACCTATGAAATGCATGCTGAGCAAGAATCTGAAGACGTACATCCTCGTGATGTTGGATTTGAGGTTGGCCACGTGTTAAATCGTTTGGATAACTTAAAATCGGTTTCTGTCCTAACAGCACATTTTTCACATGGGCCTTTTCCTGGCCATATGCGCTGGCAATGTACCCATATAAGATGTGAAGTGGCTTTTGTCATGAAGATGGCGATGTAGGCCAGCAGACATCAGATGGTGATGCCATCTATGAAATTACCTATGCCTGTCAAGTACGACCCATCCTTGATGATTCCCTCCTTGAAGGACATGGCAACGACGGGCTTCTTCCCAACAAGTTCCTCCATCTGCTTGAGCGTTGTATCATCGCCTGAATTCTTGAATGTGCAAAAGAATGCCACGTTCTCTATC
>JAFGGT010000049.1 GCA_016930445.1 Candidatus Methanofastidiosia archaeon
ATGCTATATTTTAATTAATATTGTTCCATGACATGACAAATTGATATGGATAATCCATCCATATGGGCTTACATATATATTACAGCAATACAATACCATTTCAGGTGGCAGTATTGCCATTGGATGTGGAATTTTTTTGGGAAAAAAAGAGATATTGGATGGTTTGAAAAAAGCAGTTGTCGATGGTGACGAGGCAAAATGCAAGGAACTGGCCAATGAAGCTATAAAAACAGGGGTGGATGCCTACGAGGCCATAATGGAAGGCTGCGGAGCCGGAATGGCAGTATGTAGCGATCTCTACGACAAGGGAGATATATTCGTCCCTGAGATACTCATGTCCGCAGAAGCGATGTATGCTGCAATGGACATCCTTAAACCACATATCAAGGTCGAGGACGCTGGAAAGTCCAAGGGCAAGGTGGAGATAGGTGTCATAGAGGGGGACATGCATGACATTGGGAAGAACCTTGTAAAGATCATGCTCGACGCTGCCGGATTCGAGATCATAGACCTCGGCAGGGACGTGCCAATTGATGATTTCGTCAGCACAGCGAAGAACGAAAAGGTGGACATAGTCGCAATGTCCACGCTAATGACGACCACGATGCCGGGGATGCTGGATGTGGTCCGGGGGCTCAGGGACAAGGATATTAGGGAAAATGTCAAGGTCCTGGTCGGAGGGGCTCCGGTCAATGAGGATTTCGTATCGAGGATAGAGGCCGATGCTTACGCAGAAGATGCCTCGAAGGCTGTAAAGGTCGCCTCTAAGCTCATAGAGGAATTGAGAGGGAGGTGAATGAATGTTTGCACACATCTTTGAGGAAAAGTTGCAGGAGCATATAGGTAGAAGCACTGCATTTTTCAGGGGCGAAGTGCCCGACAGGATACCTGCAGCACCGATGTGCATGGGGCAAGCGGCCATAATGCACGGCTACACCCTCTATGACTTCTATACCAAGCCAGAGCTTGGCATCGACTGCATAATAAACGCAGGGCAGATATTTGATGCCGAGATACTGCCGATGTGGATATACGCAACATACTGGGTAGAGGACTATGGCGGAAAGCTGAAGATGCCAGTTGGAAGGATGGCTGCGCCAGCAATGGTGGAGCCGGCATGCAAGACCCTTGAGGACGCCGAGAATCTAGAGGTCCTGGATCTGAAGGAGCTTGACAAGGGGCCGACCATGCAGAGGCATTGGAGGGCATTGGAACATGCAAAGAAGATCATGGGGCCATACTTCTCGCCATGGAGCTTCCCATATGAGGTGTTCGTACAGGTCGCATACTGGGTGGGCCCGGAAAGGGCGGTGCTGCTTGTGAAAAAGGACCCTAAGCTTATGCACAGGCTGCTCAAGAAGGCGGTAGAGCATTGTGTAAACGTCAACACGCTTGTCGCTGAGAAGTACGGTTCATCCTTCATAATATGCTCTTCGCTCCTTACGAGCAATACCCTGAGCAGGGACCAGTGCATCGAGTTCAACATGGGCTACCTAAGCGACATGATCAACAAGTCGCTCAAGAACGGCGCAGGCCCTGGCATATTCTACCACCTTTGCGGCGACCACAGGATAGACTATGACCTGCACAAGGACGTTCCCATAACCCCAGCGACAATCATGCACGTGGCCTATGATGGAAAGGACCCGATGGACATCAACAAGGTCATGGACGTCTTCGGGGACAAGTGCGTGATACTCGGGAACACTGACACAGCGCTCATGCAGCTCGGAACGCCGGCCGAGGTATATGACAACGTCAAGGCCCAAGTGCTTGCTGCAAAGGAGAGCCCCAAGGGATTCATGGCAGGGAATGCCTGTGAGATACCGCCATTCGCGCCGCCAGCCAACACTTACGCATTCGTACAGGCAGTAAAGGATTTTGGCCAATTGCCAAAGGCATGAAATCCTTTCCTTTTTTATTTCGGGACAAGTGTTAACATGAAAGATTATAATCCAAAGGAGAATCTCTTCAACGCTCTTGAAGGGAAGGGCATTGTGAGGACGCCAGTGGCATCATTCACACAGACGGGGATAGTGGACCTGATGGAATCCTCAAAGGCCGCATGGCCCATGGCCCATGAGGACCCAAAACTCATGGCAAGGCTCTCCATGGCGGCTCATGAGCTGATAGGTTTTGAAGCTGTGAGGGTCCCCTATTGCGTGACAGTGCTTGCACAGGCGCTCGGATGCGGATTGAACATGGGACAGATTGACAAGCAGCCCTCAGTGGTATCGCATCCCCTCTCCGACCTTGAAAGCGAGATGCATTATCCGGACGACCTCCTGTATAGGGCCAGGGTGCCGGTAGTCTTGGAATCTGTGAGGATAATAAAAGAGGAAATGGAGGGAGAGGTACCGATAATAGCAGGGTTTGAAGGGCCATGCACCCTCGCCTCGGACCTTATAGGTGCTGAGAGATTCCTCATATCATTCATAAAGAAACCTGAATACGTCTCTTCGGTCATCGACGCAGCCACGCTGGTCTGCATGGAATACGCAGATGCCCTCATCGAGGCGGGTGCGGACATTATATGCGTCGCAGACCCTGTTGCATCGCCCGAATTGATCAGTCCAAAGATGTTCGACAGATACATAATGGGTGACCTGAAAAAGCTCGCAAATGGAATTAAGGGGCGAAGCGTCCTGCATATCTGCGGAAATGTCTACAAGATACTCGATTCCATGTCGAGGTGCGGCTATGATGCCCTGAGCATCGAAGAGAAGATAGATGACCTGGGAAAGGCCAAGGAACTGATCGGAAGCAGGACCAGATTGATAGGCAATGTGGCCTGTGCGACCACGCTTTTCAATGGAACTCCGGGCATCGTGAGAAAAGAGGCTACAATAGCCCTAAAGCACGGCATCGATATACTGGCGCCAGGTTGCGGGCTTGCACCAAAGACGCCGCTCGAAAACGCCAGGGCCATAGTCGAGGCTAGAAACGAATTCTACAGCTAAGGCCACATCTTTATTTTTTCTCAAGAATTGGATTCCGAATGGATAAATTCTCATTATTGCTGAAAAGAGAGGTTTTTTAGATAAATCTAGGAAAATCCTGTTGGCAGATTGCTTGCTTCTTTGAAAATCTTAATATTCTAATGTGTGCATTTAATTATCATGGCAAAAGAAAACAAGATGAACATCGGGGAAAAGATGCTTGAGATAATTGGGCACGACCTTGAGATGAAGGAGGTCAAGCTGCCGGATTCTGCGTCAGGACATGTCACTCTGGTAGTCCTTGTCTCCAGACAGGGAGCACAGTCGATGGTCGATTCATGGATAACGCCATTCGAAAAGGAGCTTTGCGAAAGGATGGGGTATATGTACTACGAGGTCCCCCTCATATCCGGGATGTGGGGGAAGTTCTTCTCAGGGGTGATAGACGGCGGCATGAGGGCTGGCATACCATCAGAGAAGCACCGAAACATCGTCACTTTCTATGGGGATTACGGAAAGATATACAAGAAGCTCAACATAAGCGATAAGGGCGTTGCACACCCTATGCTCCTTGACAAGGAGGGAATAATCAGATGGCGAGACTCAGGATTCTCAACCGACAAGAAGATCAGGGAAATGATCGAGGCCGCAAGGGGGTTGAACATGGAGAAGTAGGCCATCCCCAAGTCTTCCATGGACATTATCGATTATATAATAATAGGAAATAAAATAGAAAAAAGGATAATAAAAAGAGCGTTTAGAAGTCCAAGTCTTCATCGTCATCGAAATCTTCATCATCGGCCTTCTTCTTAGGTTTTCCACAACATGATTTCTTGACCATAAGGTTTGACACCTCTTGTTATTCAATGATTATACTGATACGCTACTATTGTATCTGGTATATAAATCTTTCTTTATTCTCGTTTTGGATTAACGAAAATCGAACAAAATGGCATTGGGGCAAGAATATGGGAGGGAACACTCATTCGGCCAAAATAAAGGGCTATGACAGCATTTTCCTTGGAAGAAGGCCTATGACGGCGCATAAGGCAGGGAACACTATGAGGCCAGACCAGCTCGCAAGGCCCAACAGGCCGTAAAAGATGGCACGAGACCTCTGGGGAAGGGATATCCTGCTCCTCTCGCTGAATCCATACCTGTACATTGACAGCCCTATAACGATCGGAAGAAAGGCGAAAATCGCCGATACGAACATCATTGGCGAGTATCCCGACCTGGAGAGCGCAATCCCAATTTGATTGATGAACATGGCGCCGCTGCCCATGTACGTGAAGCTGATCGCCACAATGGCCCATCCAAGCCTGTCCGAAGGCCTCACGCCCATCCTCATACGGCTCAAAAGGTAGAATGCTCCGACAAGGATAGTCAGGGCCATAGGATAGAATATCATAAAGTACGACTGGCCCTCCCACCTATGTATCCATACCGCATCCCAAGGCACCCTCACCATCTCTATGGGGGAGAACAGCTCCATGTAACCCACGACCAGGGCGAAGCTGCCGGCAGACACGCCCTCGTAGACCGCGACATAGTAGATGCCATCCTCTCCAATCATAATGCTGCGCTCAGAAGTTGTGGAATAAGCGCCAGGAGTGAAGGGCTCGAACTCTACGTCACCCCTGCTGCCTGTCACGTTCGCAATGCCATACTCCTCCCTTGTCTCGATGTAGGGGGGAATGGCATCCATCGCCTCCATGCCCTCACCCATGATAACGAAGTTAGGAGAGAAATCTCCCGTCTCTGGAGTTATTATTGATAATCTCAGCTCATCGCCGTCATGCAGGTAAATCGCGTAATATCTGGCATCATCGCTATCGTCAAGCTCTGAATAGAAAACCCATGATTTGAGAGGTTCATCAATATAGAATGCCTTATCAATATTATCGTTCTCCCCGGACCTCTGGGGCACGTGGGCACATGCCAAGGGAATGGCAATTATGATGATAAAGCATAGCAGGAAGAAGCTATGTCCCCTCATGATATTAAATGATGCTGGACATTTTTAATACTAGCCATCCAATATGCATCATTTATATATCATAATACGTAAATCTTAGATAAATGAATGACATTTTTTAAAGGGGAATAATATGCAGGAGAAATTAAAGGAACTGGCATCCCGGGTCCATGAGCTGAGAGAGATCTCGGACATCAACATCGTGGAGATGGCAGAGAGGCTCAATATGCCCATAGAGAAGTACAAGGGTTATGAATCAGGCCAGATAGACATACCGGCAAGCGTGCTATACGAAATATCCCACATTCTGAACGTCGACATGGGGACGCTCCTGACCGGCGAGGAACCAAGGATGCACGTCTTTACCATAACAAGGAACGGAAAGGGCGTAAGCTTTGAAAGGAGGAAGCAGTACAAGTACGAGAACCTCGTGGAAAAGTTCGTTCACAAGAAGGCCGAGTTCTTCGTGGTGACGGTGGAGCCTAAGGATGATGTGAGGCGCCCGAGCATGAACTCACATCCGGGGCAAGAGTTCAACTATATGCTCGAAGGGTCCATGAAGGTCTATATATACAATAACGAGATAGTGCTGAACAAAGGCGATTCTATATTTTTTGACTCCAACTACGAGCACGCCATGGAGGCCTTGAATGGCAAGACGGCCAGATTCCTGGCAGCAATAATATGAGCTTGGTGATCCCTATGACAAACATGTTGAATGAATTTCTTGAAAAGGTCGAGTTCGATTCATATGACGACTTCATGGATAACTTCAGGATAAAGGTGCCTGAGAACTTCAACTTCGCATTTGATGTGGTCGACAGGTACGCAGACTTCCTCCCTGAAAAGATAGCGATTGTGTGGTGCAATGACAATGATGAGGTAAGGGAGTTCACATTCATGGACCTGAAGTACTTCAGCAACAAGGCTGCCAACGTTTTCAGGAAACATGGCATCAAGAAGGGCGATTACGTGATGCTATCCCTCAAGAGCAGGTATGAGTTCTGGTTCTGCATGCTCGCACTGCACAAGATAGGGGCCATTCCAGTTCCAGGGACACACATGCTGAAGAGCAAGGACATCGAGTACAGGATAAAGATGGCCAACGTCAAGATGATAGTCTCCATATCGGAGGAGGGGGTCCCCGATGAGATAGACCAGGCCCACAAGGCCTGCGGGGACATCGGCTTCGTCAAGGCCGTCGTAGGAGATGCCAGGGAAGGATGGGTCGATTTCAGGAAGGAGGTCGATAGCGCCTCGGCCGAGTTCCCCAGGCCGATGGGGAGGGAGTCAACACATAACGGGGACATACTCCTGGGATATTTCTCCTCAGGGACCGCGGGCCTTCCAAAGATGGTGCAGCATGACTTCACATATCCGTTGGCCCACATCATCACTGCCAAGTACTGGCAGAACGTAGGGGATGACGGATTGCACTATACCGTCGCCGATGGCGGTTGGGCCAAATGCGTTTGGGGCAAGATCTACGGGCAATGGATAGCAGGCAGCGCCGTGTTCGTATATGATTACGAAAGGTTCGACGCCAAGAAGCTTCTGAAAATGGCCACAAGGCACGGCGTCACCACGTTTTGCGCTCCGCCCACCCTATACAGGTTCCTCATCAAGGAGGACCTGACGCAATACGACTTCAGCTCCCTCCAGTACGCTGTGGTCGCCGGCGAGCCTTTGAATCCTGAGGTTTTCAACAAGTTCCTGGAATACACTGGGCTCAAGCTAATGGAAGGGTTCGGCCAGACGGAGTCGGTCGTGACGATCGCGACGTGGCCTTGGCTTGAACCCAAGCCAGGGTCCATCGGAAAGCCCGCCCCGCTCTACAATGTGGAGCTTATGACCGTCGATGGAAAAAGGCCAGATATAGGGGAGGAGGGAGAGATAGTATACAACACCAGCAATTCAAAACCTCCCGGCCTTTTTGCCAATTACAGCGGAGACCTGGCGAGGACCGCGGATATCTGGCATGACGGATATTACCATACTGGCGATGTCTCATGGCTGGATGAGGACGGATACTATTGGTTCATCGGCAGGGCCGATGATGTCATAAAGACGTCCGGATACAGGGTAAGCCCTTTCGAGGTCGAAAGCGCACTGATAACGCATCCCGCCGTCCTTGAGTGCGCCATAACCGGCGCCCCGGACGAGATCAGGGGGCAGGTGATAAAGGCCACCATTGTGTTGACAAAGGAATACAGGCCAACAGAGAAGCTGAAGAGGGAATTGCAGGAACACGTCAAGAGCGTGACGGCCCCATACAAATACCCCAGGGAGATAGACTTCGTCACCGAACTGCCTAAGACAATAAGCGGCAAGATAAGAAGGGTCCAGATAAGGGGAGATGACAAATAGGGCACCTGCCCTTTTTTATATTTCCATTTTTTTATAGGCCTTGGCTTGTCTGCCTGGCGCAAGGGTTTTCTAAGTAATACCGTTTAGAAGATGAAATCCGATTTATAGATCAGATAAATCCGGAAGAATGCTATTCTATCAAGAAAAATAGAAAGGGCAGGAAATTGTGTGGTGCATTAATCTCTAGATCCTTTCTGGGATCTTCCTGCCCTTTCCTATACACCTTGTGAACG
>JAFGGT010000050.1 GCA_016930445.1 Candidatus Methanofastidiosia archaeon
CCGTTGCCATCCCCTCCAGAGATACATCCGGCAAAAATGGTCACTGCCACGATTAAAACAATTGTAAGTGAAAGAGTTCTTTTGTCCATTATTCTATGATTCGAGTCCAATACTTAAAATTATCTCTTCAACAAAGATGTCATTTATATACAAGATATCACATATCTCATATGTTGCTATGGAAAATATATATGACTTCATAGTTGTCGGCAGTGGTGCTGGAGGCGCCACACTGGCACGCGAATTATCTGGCTCTGTGAGAAGTGTTCTTGTTCTTGAAAGAGGTGTCATGGAAGTCGATGTAGGTGGCAAGAAAAACTTCTCCAGATACGTTGACATCGTTAAGTCCCTTGAAGGCATAAACATTATGCGCTCCATAATGGCTGGTGGCACGACAATGATATCCGCGGGATGCTCCGTAAGATGTATCGAAAAGGAGCTCCTTAAAAAAGGCATAGACATCAGCGCTGAGCTTTTGGAGGCAGAGGGGGAGGTAGGCAATGCCCCTTTGCATGAAAACCTGATATCGGAACGGTCCAAGACAATCCTGAAAGTCTCCAAGGATATGGGTTATTCCTTTGCCCCTATGCCAAAGTGCTATAAGGACGGATGTGATGGGTGCGGGCTCTGTATGACGGGGTGCGGCAGGGAACTAAAGTGGACTGCCTTGGATTACCTAGGAGAGGCAATGGAAAATGGCGCATCCATAGAGTATGGCGCCGATGTAAAAAGAGTTGACAAAAGGAATGACGGCATCTTCGAGGTCGAAGTGTCAAGGGAGGGCAAGGACGAATCCTTCTTCGGAAAACGCGTCATACTATGTGCAGGAGCGTTGGAAACGCCCCTTATCCTTCTGAGGTCCGGTATCGAAGACGCAGGAACAAACCTATCTGTGGACCTGCTGCGCCACATATACTGCTTCATACCTGATTCGGATTTTAAGACAGAACCGCCTATGTCAATTGTTGACACAGAGTTCCATGAGGATAAGGGATTCATGCTCGCCACCAACATCAACCTGAGCGTCGTTAAGAAATACATCGATTCCCAAGACAAGGAGTTCCCATATGGCGTTAACAACAGCATAGGGATTATGGTGAAGATCAGCGATTGTCCAAATGGACGGGTATTCCCCAATGGCGCCGTATCAAAAGATGTCGACAGCTGTGATCTTATGAAGTTCGAAGAGGCCTTTGAGATCGTCAAGAGGATATTCTTGGCCGCGGGAGCAGACCCCGTCCACATCTTCGAATCGCACATAAACGGAGCTCACCCCGCAGGCACTGCCGCCATAGGGACTGTCGTGGACGAGGACCTGATGACAAAGACACAGGGCCTCTATGTCTGTGACGCAAGCGTCTTCCCCGCCGTTCCAGGCCTGCCAACTATCATTACCATCGTCGCCTTGGCCAAGAGATTGGGCAAACATTTAAAGTCCAAAGTATGATTTCAATTCCATGGACCAAGAAGAATTCGGGAAGTGCCTGGAGAGAGGCCAATACGATGAATTTATGAGCTTCACTTTAGCGCTTAACGGATTGAGAAAGGAGGATTACGGCGACTTCATGCCAAAGATATTCGACCTTGTCATCAATAACAAGGAAAAGGACCCATATCTATTGTATGAGCAAGTGATCATTGGTCTCAGAGGTGAATGGACCGCTTCGCCCAAACTTCCCTTCCATGGCCCTTGGCATCATGGACTGGTCGGTGGCATAATAATCGCATCCCTCAGGAACAACTGCCACAGATTTGATGACAATGATGTCAAAGAGGCCCTATACAGGGGGCTCATGATACCTGGAGGGGGATGCGGATTCCTGGGTGTCTGTGGAGCGGCCACAGGCCTGGGCATAGCGTTCAGCATCATCAACAGGTCCACCCCATTCCACGACAGGGAAAGGAGCTCTGCGCTAGAGATGTCCTCGAAGGCCATGAAGATGGTAGCAAGGCTTGGAGGCCCCAGATGCTGCGCCATGAGCACCTATGCCACCCTTGATATCGCAAAGAGGGAACTTGCGTTGCTAGGCTACGGCATCGATTCCGGCACGTCTCAAGGCAGGTGCCATGACCACGAACTGAATCCTCAATGCCATGGAAGGAGCTGCCCCTATTATCCCAGATAACGTTCAAAATCCCCTATGTAGGCCCAGCTCCCTGGCATAGGATATTGCCTCTTTAACCTCCTCAGAGGTAACGGCCCTGTCGATCTCGGGATGCTCGAATGCCTTGTACATAGGGCGATACTGAGCCATTATGTTCACATAGGCCTCCTTAGATAAGGACCTTATGAACTCCAGTATCTCCTTGCTGTCCTTCAAAAGGCCAGGCATGACAAGGTGCCTGATGAGGACGCCCCTCGTTGCGATGCCGCCCTCTATTTTCAGGTCCCCCACTTGGCGATGCATCTCGGCTGTGGATTCGGAGCATCTCTCGAAATAGTCCCTCGCCCCGGCATACCTAAAAGAGGCAGTGCCCGAGTGGAATTTGAAGTCAGGCATGTATATGTCCACCACGCCTTCGAGCAACCTTACCGCCTCCAAGCTCTCATAGCCGCCACAGTTCCATACGACCGGGAGCCTCAGACCTTTCTCTGCCGCTTCGGCTATCGCCATTACCAGCTGAGGCGCATAATGGGTAGGTGTGACAAGATTGATGTTATGGCATCCCATGGCTTGCAGCTTCAGCATCATCTTTGAGCACGCTCCAACAGACACTTCCCGACCCATCCCATTGATGCTTATATCGTAGTTTTGGCAGAATTCGCATTTCAGAGGGCAGTTGGTCAAAAATATCGTGCCAGAACCAAAAGTGCCGACGAGCGGCGCTTCCTCACCAAAGTGCGGCGCAAAGCTTGATACCATCAATTTATCGGTAGCACCGCAATAGCCCTTCTCCCCGGCGATCCTGTTTACCCTGCAAGAGCGGGGGCATAGATCGCAACTCTCCAATTTAG
>JAFGGT010000051.1 GCA_016930445.1 Candidatus Methanofastidiosia archaeon
CTGTTGGAGTGCGCCTGCAACGCTTGCTCAGCCAAGATGGGCAGCCAAGAGAGCGCCCAGAGGCAGGGAATAAGACTTTGTGGTGAGATGATGGGGCACCCCTCCATGGCAAGGTTCATTGAAGAAGGTTACAATGTAATCACATTCTGATGGCAAGGTATTTTAGAGCCTAAGACCATTATATTTTATGCAAGAGGATATTGGTGAGGCATTCCAGAAGGGCACCAAATACAGAAGAGATGATATGGACCACAAGCATCTGGATTGGTGCAAGAAGCCCGATGCCTATAAGAGATACGACGATACGGAAAGGATAGGACTGCCCAGGGAGTTGCCCGAGCTGTCAAAACCCGTCTTGAAATGCATCTCTGAGCGAAGGAGCATAAGAAGATTCTCTAGCACTCCCTTGAGCATTAGGGAGCTTTCTATATTGCTCTGGGCATCTACAGGCATCCAGAGGGTCGAACAGGGTTATGCATTCAGAACCGCGCCATCCGCAGGTGCCTTGTACCCAATTGAGACATACGTTATATCCAACTGTGTCAGTGACCTTGAGAACGGCGTCTATCATTATTCCATAAGCGACCATGCACTTGAACTTCTTAGGCGCGGCGACCTTGGACAAATGGTATCGAATGCGGCTTTGGGCCAGGAAATGTGCACAGGCGCCCCAGTCGTATTTATATGGTCATCTATATTCGAAAGATCAAAATGGAAGTATAGGGAAAGGGCATACAGGTACATCTACCTTGACGCTGGGCACATTGCCGAGAATTTGGCCCTCTCTGCCACAGGGCTCGGTCTTGGGACCTGCCAGATCGGGGCCTTCTATGATGATGAGCTGAACGCCCTGATAGGAATCGACGGCTTCGATGAGAGCGTAATATATGCTAGCGTTGCAGGACATCCATATTGACCTGCCTTACCTTAGCTTGAACTCTTCCAAGAATATGTTCTTGGGTTGCGCGCCTGCGCTAGCAAGCTCTGAAGACAGGTCATAGATCATATCCTGGGGGCCGCACAGGAATATTTCTATATCGCTAAGTATTTCTTGAATTTCGAAAAGTTCGATTATGTCAGCGGCCTTCACTCTTCCGTTTATCCCTGAAATCCAGATCTCATGCTGAAAATTGCCTATCTTTCCCTCTATTTCCTCAAGCTCCTCTTCGTATATCGCATCCTCTATCCCACTAATCGACCAGAGCAATCTTATGTTCTGCCCACCGTCTTCGGCAGAGTTCAAAATTGAGAGGAACGGGGTTATACCTATGCCCCCTGCCACGAGCAGGGCGCCTTTAGCCCTCTTAAGATCTTGTAGGAATCTGCCATAGGGGCCGTAGAGTATTGCCCTTGAGCCATTCCTGAGGGTCGGGACCTCTCTTGATGTGTAATCGCCGCTCGCTTTTATTGAGAATCTGAGCCTTAGGTCGTCGTAGATCCTAGAGACGGAGAATGGATGGAGCTCCCCTCCCAATTCAGGGAATTGCAAGAAGAAGAACTGCCCAGGGGTTACTTTCTTTGATTTTCCTGTGGGCCCGACAACTATCTCAGTAACATTGCTCCTCAATGCCAGGCCTTCTATGGCATAAGTGTTTCTAGGGCCGAATCGCTTGTACAGGAACACCTTGTAGGCATATCCGATCATGCCTGCCATGGAGAGGAAGATAAT
Source organism: Candidatus Methanofastidiosia archaeon (assembly GCA_016930445.1). Taxonomy (GTDB): domain Archaea; phylum Methanobacteriota_B; class Thermococci; order Methanofastidiosales; family NM3; genus JAFGGT01. Next base: position 1,670 of record JAFGGT010000051.1, read on the forward strand.
CCAGTAATAAAGGCTAGCGTTCTGGGCCTCTGAACCTATCCTTAGGGAATGGAGTGCCGCTAGTGGCAGGGCTATTATCATGACTCTGTGTGTATACAACCATACATCGTACCTATAGTTGAAGCAAATCGTCAATGTCACAAGTACAAAGACTATGATCAGGGAAAGAAGGCCCAAGGTATGATCTATGGAGTATCCAGGCAGAAAGAATATTTTCAACGTGTATCTGTTCCACCCGTATGAGGCGCTAAGGAGCAAAGGGTGCACTATCATTAAGATCAAGGACGCCCTGCCTACAATCTGATGGGATACATATGCCCTGTCAAGCCCTCCGAACATCTCTTCTATGGCCCCCAGCCTTGAAGATATTACATAGGTGATTGAAAGGGAGGATATGGCCAGGAAAGCCGAGGACTTCGCTATTAATCTAAGCACGTAACCTTGATACTCGTACTCCCTCAGGAACAAAGCGATTGTAATGAGAAATATTAACAATACAAGTGCATTGCCCTTGGAGGGGAAATGGCTTCTTGTTGCTCTGTCTCTAACATATCTAGGGATGAGATTGCATGATGGCCTGAATGAAGCATTCACTAATTAGGATATTGATGATTGCAATATAAAAAGATGATGTGCAATGCCATACTTTAAATATATCCTATTATAAAATATAAATGGGAATTGTATGAAGAGATGTTTCATTATTCCGTTCGTTCTGATTATCTGCCTTCTTTCGGCATGCATATCCGGAGATGATGGAAGTGATTCCGAGACGACAACCCCTCCACCAAACATGGAGGCCATAGATGGGGTAGTGACACAGGAGGAATATGATCACAAGGCCGAGTTCTCTAATGGGAACTTCGTCGTATATTGGAGATTCCAAGATGAATCCATCATATTTGCAATGGTGGCGAAGACAGATGGCATGATAGCATTGGGGTTCGAACCAGAGACTGGCATGAAGGATGCAGACATGGTCATAGGATGGGTCAAGGACGGGGTCGCATACCTCTTTGACTGCTATTCGATTGGAGAGACAGGCCCACATCCGGAAGACATTAACTTGCAGGGAAATGATGACATAACTGCTTATGCTGGGGTAGAATATGGTGGCTTCACGACCATAGAGTTCTCGAGAAAACTTATTACTGAAGACACTTTCGATAAGGACATACCAAAGACAGGGATTCTCAATGTGATCTGGGCGTATGGGCCAGAGGACTCACTTACATTGGGTCATACAAATAACGGCGGCGGCATGTTGAAGATGGACTCTTCAGATGTGGTCGGATACTGATAGAGGCCAATAGCCCATTATACCGTAACCACAAGATTTAAATATTAACTTTCTTAATTTGAGGAAATATAGGTGATTATCATGGCATCATTGAGACCTGGTAAGATTGACAGGAAGGTCATGGGTCCTTCATATACAAGGAAGGAATATGTGAGAAGCGTCCCCGGATGCAAGATCGTGCACTTTAACATGGGGGCGAAGAACAAACAGTTCTCTCATGCTGTGCATCTTGTTGTCGAAGACGATGTGCAACTGAGACACAACTGCCTCGAGGCTTCCAGGGTCGTCAGCAACAGACATATGGAAAAGAACGTTGGAAAAAATCTGTTCTACATCAAGATGAGGGTATACCCGCATCAGATACTTCGTATGAATGCTATGGCGACCGGTAACAAAGCTGACCGTTATGGTAACGGTATGAGACTGTCATTTGGAAAGACCGTTGGCCTTGCAGCTAGATGCAAGAGGGGCCAAAAGGTGATGACTGCCTACGTCAATATTGAAAATGTCATAAGGGCGAAGGAGAGTCTTAAGAAGGCAGGATATAAATTGCCGGTCAAGTCAAAGATTGTGATAGAAAAGATGGCGTAATTTCCTTTTTTTAGCTGTTTTTTTATATAACCCTGCCTTGGGTTATGAAGGTAAGGTCATGTCCGATAAATCAGGCGGGAGCATAGCAAAGATAGAATTCCATGCTCCCTATCACCCAAATGTCAAATTGCGCATTTTTGATAAGTATTTCAGCATAGATGGTGCTTGCTCAAATAGATTCGACAAGTATATCCATTGGTTGACCCACTTCCATTTCGACCATATAAGGTCCTCTGTCGCCGGAGGGGCGGATTTCTTGCTGAAGCAAAATGAGAACATTATCATCTTTGCACCCGATGACAGGACCCCAATAAGCGACTATTCCACCGTGTTCGATGTTCACAAGACCCTTTACCAGTACCACTCCAAGGGCAAGAGGCTTCTCATACCTGTTAGGGAGGGTGAGAAGATCTACATCAACAACACCGTTGTCGAGGCTGTCAGCCTCAAGCATTCGGTGCAGAACAACGCCATATTCATTAAGAACGAGTCCGCCGATTTCACGGCGATGGTCACAGGAGACTGGCTCGGTTCTGACGAAGAGAATCGCGAGGCGATCATATCAAGGAATCCTTCCATCCTAATAAGCGAATGCAGATACTTTCGCGATGAGAATTACGACCTTACATGCGAGAGGATGCACACACACGTAAATGACCTGGTGGCCCTGAGTGAGCTATTGCCCGACACGGTCATAATTCCCTATCACATCTCGAGAACTTTTTCAAACCTTGATTATATAAAGGATATATTCGATAAACATGGTTTCGTTTTCGGGAAGAAGATCCTTTTCTATGAAGATATAAAAAGCTACGAGATAACCGAGGCATACTGATCAATAAGCCCCGTCCTCCTCGAAGATATCGAAGACCCTTTCTATCGTGTCGGCGTCCTCCTGCCCCTTGTCCTCCCTTACTCTGATCAATCTAGGAAACCTCAACGCGAAACCACTCTCGTAGGTGGGGCTTCTTTGGATCTCCTCATAGGCCACCTCTATCACAATCTCTGGTCTTAGGTGGATGTATGTGCCCTCCTCCCTGACAATCAATGGCCTCAGGTCGTTCGTAAGCGTCTCAAGCATCTCGTCAGTTATGCCTGTTGCTACCTTCCCGATGTTCACAGGAACGCCATTCTCATCCAGGATGGCGATGTAGAATGTGCCCATATAATGTGCCCTTCTTCCAGTCCCCCACTCCGCACCCGTTATTATGCAATCAAGGCTCTCCAATACGGATTTAAGCTTCAGCATATTGCCCACGCGCAGCCCGGGCACATAGGGGCTTTTGAGATTCTTTATCATCAGGCCCTCATTACCCTTTTTGATGGACTCGGTGAAGAAGCTTTCCACTTCCGTCTCGTCATTAGCCAATATCATCTTAGAAAGGGATATCTTCTCATCGTCCGGTTCTACAATTGACTCCAACGCCCTTCTCCTCTCTATGAATGGCAATTCTATGAGGGTGTCGCCATCCAGATACAATATGTCGAAGAGGTTCGTCATTACAGGTATCCTTTGGATGATCTCATCTATGTTGTACTTCCTTTTGATCCTTCGCGATATGTTCTGGAATGGGAGCCAGCGTCCATCCTCACCAATGCCTATCGTCTCGCCCTCTATTATGCACTGGCCGCGCACACATCTCGTAATCGCCTCGACAACATCCTTGAACTGCCCGGTGACGTTCTCCAATCGCCTTGTGAAGATCTCCACTTTGTCACCGTCCTTATGGATCTGCATTCTGAATCCGTCATATTTGTATTCGAGCGCACATGGCCTCCCTGCTATCTTTAGGCCATCAGCAGGCGATGACACTTTCTGGGCTGACATCATCTTGATCGGTCTGAAGAGCTGCAATCTGATTCCTGAAAGCGCCTCGATGCCATCGAATGCCTTCTGGGACACTAGCCCCATGTCGTTAGAGAGCATGAACGCCTTCTCGATCATTTCGGGCTGAACCCCAAATGTGTTCGCTATCGCGTCCCTGACAGTGCCTTCGGCGACCCCGGTCCTCATGGTCTCGACAACGATCCTGGAGATGTATCTCGATTCCAGCGGGGTGGCGTTTGTGAGAAGTCCGGCAAGGACCTTCAGCTTTTTCTCCTGGCTCCTTTTACCTTCCATGGAAGAGAGTTTCACAAGTGCCTCATAGACACCATCGAGAGACAGGCTCTCGAAGGAGAACATCATCTGCTTCTTGTTCCTCATGGCCCTCTCGACGGACAACCCAATGTCCCCGGTGTCCTTGAGATATCCTATTATCTCCTTCTCGGACACTCCCGAGATGTCCGATACCGCCTTCACTAGGAGCTTTTCCCCAACACCTATCTTCTCGGTCTTCCAACTTGGAAGCACCTTGCCGAGCATAAGTCGCACCAGTAATGGGAGGTCGTCCCTGTCGGCCTCCCTGAGCAGCTTGGCAAGGATGTCCGTCTTTTCCAGTCTGCTGCTCGTTCCCTCGAGCGATTCGAAAGTGGAACATACCTTAGAGAATTCCATGTTATCCAATAATAGGAGGTCATATCTTCTTTTAATTCTTTTTATAGTCAATTTTAGTTCTTAAGAAGAGAATCGACTATAATTTCCGATATACGAAAATTATATATAAAATGTGTGTAGAAAATAAATCTAGGTGGCTTTAATGACAGAGAATACGATCAAAAGCATCAAGAATTACCTTAAGACTGTTGAAGAGGAACAGAAGCAGATAGAGAGCAGGGAGAAAATGCTTTCCTCGGAGCTTGAGGGGAATGAAAAGCCCAAGGCAGTGCTGGAAGAGCCACCAAAGACAGAACCCAAACCTGAGGTCCCTCAAAAAGACGTAGTTTTAGAGAAAAAGAAGGAACCTGTAGTGGAGATAGACTTCGCGCACGACCTTTTAGGGAAGACGGACAGGGTGCTTAGAAAGTACTCTGCAGCTTACATCGCACAGAACATAGAGAACTCGCAGCTGATGTTGGAATTTCTCGAGAAGACCTCTACGTTGCTTTCTTACAACACCGAGTTCGAGCTCAGAGGCCGCATAGAGAAGAACATTGAAAACTTCAAGAATCTGGTCGAGACCGTCTACAAGACCCAGATAAAGGCCATCAACAAGAAGGTGCTGGAGGAATACCTCTATGATCTGGACAAGGCGCTTAGAAGGTACAGCAAGCTCCAGATAGAGAAGGACCCAAAGAGGGCACAATACGATTATAACATCCTTTTAGAGAGAAAGAACAATCTCCCGATGGGAAATCCGACATATGAGATGGTTGTGTCAAAGAGATTCGAGGAATTCGAGAAGAGGATACATCTTGTCACAAACGAGATCAAGGCCAAGAAGGAGTGCGAGGTCATCGACCTTCATATCAGAAATTTCCTGAAGAGGGCGGAAAGAGAGGACTTTGACACACTATATAAGGAGTACAAGATGCTCATAGAGGAATACAGGCTTCTTGAGGACAAGCTCGACAAGGCGGAAGTAGCATCAGTTAAGAACAATCTTTTCCGCTGCAAGGAAAGGCTAGAAAGGATAAAGGACAGCTCACAGAAGGAAACGAGGAAGAAGCACGTTGTGGAAGAGCAAAAGAAGAAGGAGGAGTACCTAGGGATAAGGACCTTCTGGAAAGAGTACATAAACGATCTAAAACTTTTCTTAGAAGGATTGAACACGGCCACATCAGCGCAGTACTTCAACCTGTATGAAAAATACTCTAGCATGCTCGAGGTCTTCTACAATCTTGTTAGAAATGACATGATATCAAAGGATGAATCACATCAGGCGACACAGGTCCTGGAATATATAGAAGGGCAGCTCGAGAGCCTTAGAAAGGGAATATGAGAAGGGTCTTGAATCTTCCATATTAGAATTTATCTAGAGATTAAGCGCCAATATTGCCTTTTGCGCATGCAATCTGTTCTCGGCCTGATCGAATATTGCAGACCTCTTGCCGTCCATCACATCGTCCGTTATCTCAACGTTCCTGTGGGCGGGAAGGCAATGCATGACTATGCAATCATCCGAGGCGATGTCCAAGAGACCTGAGTTCACCTGGAATCCCTTGAATTCCCTCAGCCTCTTCTCCTCATCCCCTTCCTGGCCCATCGATACCCATGTATCTGTATAGATGACATTAGAGTCCCGTGCCCCAATAAGTGGATCGTTAACTATTCGAAGGTCTAGGCCGTCCCTTGTTGTCTCCTCAACGATTTCGGCACTGGGTTCATATCCCTTGGGGCATGCGATGATCATTTCAACACCGAGCTTTGCGGCACCATACATCAGGGTGTGGCATACGTTGTTGCCATCGCCCACGTAGCATAACCTGAGCCCATCGAAATCCCCGAACCTCTCAAGGATGGTGAGATAGTCAGCCATGCCCTGACAAGGGTGCAGCAGGTCTGACAACCCGTTGATGACCGGCTTGTCCGAATACTTTGCGAGCTCAAGGACATCGTCATGCGAGAACACCCGTGCCATGATGCCATCAGCATATCTCGAGAGGACCATTGCCACGTCCTTTACAGATTCCCTCTTCCCTAATTGTATCTCATTTGGGCTGATATAGAGGGCGTGTCCGCCAAGCTCGCTCATTCCTATCTGGAACGATACCCTGGTCCTAAGCGAGGGTTTCTGAAAGATCATGGCCAGATTCTTGCCTAAAAGAGCATTCCTGTAGTCAGCTCTGTTCCTTTTCATATCTATTGCCAGATTCAGGTATGCCATTATCTCCTTGGATGAGTAATCCTTTAGACTCAAAAAGTCCCTGCCTTTGGTATCGTTCATGAAGGTCCTTCCATAAGGTTGTGGAGGGATCTTGAGAGTTGGAAATCATGGTGATAACCTCTAGAACCCTCCACAAATAGAATTAATGTGCCTGCTTTTTTAATATTTGCCCTTAGCATTTTTATTTGCCTCAGCAAGCCAACCCAAAGACTAATATTATGGTATGGCAATTTTGTCATATGCCTGAAGCGCAGAAGCATACGAAGATAATCAATGACGTCCTCTCCATCATAGACCACATGAGGAACAACTTGGACCTATACATGGTGGAAAATGCCATCGAGGAACCTAGTGAGCAGCAGATCGAAGAGGGCAAAGCCGTCAGGTATGGTATATTCAAAAATGATAACGAAAGGGACCATTACTACTCTGACGTGGCCATATGCAGATTCCTTTTCTATGATATAGCAAATGGTACTAACATAGAAAAGCTCTCCAGGTACAATCCCGGCATCGCAAACATCGATCCCGGGAAGATAGAGAAGGTGTACTACGATGAGGAGTCTGAAGAATTCGTCATAAGGGTCGCAGATGAGGACTTTAGGATCTACAGGGGGGACATAAGGTACATCTACCCATTCTATTGCCAATTCAACGATTCAATAGAATATGAACTTGTCTTTGATGGTGATAAGGCCTACTCATATCCTAAGTTCAATGATGGGTTCGAGATTACTATTTTTTGAATATCGCTATTGCTCTTCCTCTTTTATCGTCTTTATCTCTCCAGCGATCCTGACGTTCTGCCCGATGTTTATGGCGTCCTTGTACTCTATGCCGTTCTCAATTGTCACACCGTCTTTCAGGAACACATTGCCTTTTGAGATGACCCTTTTGACGTTGGTGCCCTTGCCTATCACTATGTCTGTCTGTGAAACAACGTTTTGCAGGGTGCAGTTCTCTCCTATCTCCACCCTCCCCTTGGTGTGGATGTCACTTTTGAAGACGCATTCCTTGCCCGTCTTGAGCCCCATCTCTGTGTTCACCTCTCCGGCAATCTGGTCACGATTTCCGAATGTCACAAGCTCATTGCTCGAGATGGCCCCATTGATGGCTACATTGTCCCCGATCGTTATGTTCTTTGGGGATCTGATGCCCCCGGACAGCTCGACGTTGTTGCCGATGGCGATCTCGTCGTTCTTTGCCTCCATCGCATAAACCTTGCTCAAGAAGCTCTCCTTCTTTGCATTTACGGCCTGGCCAAGCTCTTCAACGCGCCTTTCAAGCTTGTCTCGGATCTCGACATTCTCCTCAAGTTTCTGAAGAAGCCTTTTGTTCTCCTCCCTCACCCTGTCGGTGACCTTCTTCATGTCCTCGAAGTTACCAAATACCTTCTCGTACTCGGATATTTGTTCCTTGAGATCCGCGTTTTCCTTTGATAACTTAGTTATCTTCATTTTTTCTTCCTTATCACCAAAAAGTGCCAAAATAATTCCTCCGTTTCATCTTAACATTTCTTAAATATATTTATAAATATGATTATAAATTTATCGTAATCTCGGGATGAAAATCTTCGACTATTCTCTTGATCTTCATCTTGACATTCCTTTTCTTCTCCGAAAGCTCATTTGAGAGGCTCATGGTGCGTTCTTGTTCCTCACCGAGCATGGCGATCCTATGGGCATGGTGCTCCATGTCCTTCTCGATCCTCAGAAGCTCTCCAACGTCGTATTCGTCCCTTTTTAGGCACAGAATGCCCTTTTCCTCCTCCAGCAAGTCGTATTGCCGTCTAAGTTCTACTATCTCGCCAGAGATGGTGCTCTCCCCTATGGACCGGATCTTCTCCACCTTGGACCTTTTCTCGTCTATTATGCCCTTGTCCAGGGCCTCTAGCATCGTTCGCATGAGCCTCTTTGTCTCCTTCATGTCCTTCCCATCCCCTATAAGTGTCACAGCGGGGTGCTCTATGAACGAATCCAAGAACTTGAAGTTATCGTAGTTGGTGCTGAATCTTCCATTCTCTATAGCCTTGTGCATCTTCTTTAGTATCCTCTTCAGTTGGCCCAGGTGGCCATAGATATCATGATTCAGCCGCTCCTCCTCGTCTTCTATTTCATCTATCCTAGCGGTGGCCTTGGTGTGTTCTTTATATTGGTCACTTGAGACCAATTCCTTCCTCCTTTGTTCGAGGCTATGGAGCTCATCGGCCAAAGCAGCCTTTTCGGTCTCCAGGCCCTCGATCTTTATATCAGTGCCTCCATGGTGTATCATCTGATATTCATCGAGAAGGCCTGAGATATTTTCCAATTCCTTCCAGCGAGAGGTCAATAGCCCCATTTTCTGCTTCATGAGGCCTGTGGTGGTTACGATGTTTTTGAGCTCCTTACCCATGTCCTTTAGATAACTTTGGAAAACTATTCCAAGATATCTTCCATGGGTGGTGTGTGTCTTGTTAATGCTCCTTACGGTCTCTTCGGTCTCTCTGATGTACTCATCCAGCTCGGCATATCCCCTTGTGTTTGACCACTTTTTTTTGGAGAGCACTATTTTCATATTTTCACAAAACTTCTTTTTCGAAGTTATTGTGATGTTCTCGAGCTTCCTAAGTACCTCTTGGTCCATCTCCTTTTCATCAAGTTCGTTAACGATTTCCTCCAATCTGCGAAATGAATCATTGATCCTCTCCATGCCTAGCTTCGATATTTCGTCAGCTTCTTCGTCTAGGTCCTCTATCTCCCCTTTTACCCATTCAGGCAGTTTTGCAAAGTCCAAGGAAGCATGCTCCTCCTTTTTCCTTACTTCCTCCTTTTTTCCAAACAATTTATCGAATATCATATATTCCACTTATGTGATTCATTATCTCCTCAAGGCCATCTGCCATAAGCACATTGGCGCCTCTGACCTGGTATTCATGAAGGTCGGGTCTCACTATGATGATCCTCTTATTATTCCTCATCGAGAACGATATCTCAGATACTGTGCCATAGGACCCAGGAAATGCTATTATCAGGTCTCCGGAGAGCACTAGCAGGAAGTTCCTCATCTCGCCCATCCCTGTTACCACCTCTGCCGACAGGTGACCGTTGCCGCTCCTTCTTGTATCGCCAGGTAGTATCCCTATTACAAGCCCTCCCATCTCTTTAACACCCCTGGAAACGCCTTCCATAATGCCTCCCCTTCCGCCATTAATGACAACATGACCTAAGGGAGCGAGCTCTTTTCCAAGCTCATAAGCCAATTGGTACATAGCATCGTCCGGAGCAGAGGACCCTATGACAGATATCTGCATGATAATGGTATATATATCAACTAAATATATCTTTCTAATGCCTTATTATCCAAAATTGTATTTTGATGGCACCCAAATATCGAGCATGAAAAGACAGTTCAATTTCCATGCCGTCCTGAAGAGCATCTATTCAAGAATTCAAAGATAATATGTGCATGGCCTGGCATTTCAAAAGATTTATAATTTACAAAATTGATGGTACTTCAGTGTTCCTATGAGAAAGACCCAATTGTTCAAAATTACGATAATCTTCTTGATCCTAATGTTTTGCAGCCTCTCTCCTTGCGCTGCAGATGTTGATTTTAACGTACAAAGGCAGGATGTTGAGATAAACATTTATGAGGACTGGTCTGTGGAGATATGGTATTACCTTACGATCGAGACCACCCTAGGCCCCCACAATGGGATATATCTGGGGATACCTGACTCCAATATCAGTGATTTTGGGGCATCCGTCGGCAATGAGATGCTCAAGGTGGAGAAGACGACCTATAATGGCGGGGATGTCCTAAAGATATACTTCCCTGAGACAAAGTACTCTGGCGACATCACAGATATGAAGGTATCTTTCTGGGCATATGACAGGCTTTTTCCTGACCAGACCAATGATGAATATATCGGCATGTTCTTCATCCCCGCGACATGGCAGGGCAGGACAATTCCTGATCAGAGCATAACCTACATACTGCCGGAAGGGGTCTCTGCCAATGAAGTTAAGTTTGTGCCAAATCCCGATTCGATCTTCGAGGATGACAGGACATCGATATACTTCGAGGAGTTCTATGCCACCCCAGAGTCCTTTGATACGAACGTGCTTTTCCCGAAGGCATACCTGGTGCCCGAGGACGAGAAAAGGGAGAATCCCTCCTCCGGAGGGGGTGGAGGTTCCTCGACATCATTCTTTTTCATGATAGCTGCTGCGATATTCCTGTTCGTCATAGTCATCATAATCATCGGGGTCATCATGGGCCTCAAGAAGGGAAAGAAGAAGTACGTCTCCCCCGAGCTTGCAATGGAGTCCCTGGGGGTGAGAAAGGACCTGGACAATGTGGAGGCAGCCGTGGTGCTCGGCTCGGACCCTATCAAAGTGATCAATCTCATGGTGCTGGGCATCGTCAAGAAAGGACTTGGGGTCGTTGAGTCATGGGGCCCGCTCACCATGACCATCCAGAAGGAGGAGAAGGATGAGAAAGCCCTCAAATGCCCAAATTGTGGCGCCCCATTGGCTAGCGGCGTGGATAAGCAGAAATGTGATTATTGTGGTTCTGAGGTCGAGCTCAGGGGAAGGCCGACCCATTACGAGAATCAGTTCATGCTCCACGCATTAAAGAAGGA
>JAFGGT010000052.1 GCA_016930445.1 Candidatus Methanofastidiosia archaeon
ATAAAAGGGATAGAGTATTGCAAGGCATCTTTTGCAAACCCTAAGATATTGCTTTAGCTTCACTTCACATCGACAGACAATGTGCCGATGCCCTCGATCTCAGCAAAAAGCTTGTCCCCGGAGAAGATCTGCCCCACACCCTCTGGCGTTCCGGTGGCGATTATGTCTCCCTTCTCTAGGGTGGTGACCTTGGATATCTCTGAGACCAGCTCCTCGACAGAGAATATCATGTTCTTGGTGTTTGAATCCTGTCGTACTATCCCGTTGACTGTGAGCCTTAGGCCAAGGTTGTTGGGATCCTTTATCTCGCTCGTTGGGACTATGTCCAACCTAGTTGGTGCGAATGTATCGAATCCCTTGGAAATGGACCAAGGCCTGCCCTCCTTGATGTACTTGTCCTGGAGGTCCCTGGCAGTGATATCGAGTAGGATCGTATATCCCAGCACATAGTCGAGTGCGTGTTCAATGGGTATGTCCTTGCCCTGCTTCCCTATGACGACTGCAAGTTCCACCTCATGGTGTATGTTTTTCGACAGCTCGGGCAATACAACGCTCTCCCCATCCCCAATGATGGACTGTGGAGGCTTTAGGAACCAGAGCGGCATTTCTGGGATCGCATGCTGCAACTCCTTTCCATGCGCATGATAGTTCACTATTAGGCACACGATCTTTGAAGGATATATCTCCTCATCCTTAAACCTAAGCAATTTCATTTGGCACTACTCCGTCCAGATGATCTCCTCTTCATTACCTATGCTGATAATATTGTTCCTTCTGATGACCACCCTATCATATACCCTGTCCTCTCTGCCCTCATAAAAGGCATCGGATAGGGAAATGTTCAGCTCCTTGTCGTACCCTATCATCTTTCCGGCCAAGAGCCTGCCATCCTTGAGATATATGAATGTTTGTCTATTTAGATTCTTATGAATTAGATCAAAGGGCTTTTCGATCAAGACAGCACCCCCATTTTAACATGGGCACGCTATTTATAAACATTATCCCATGGGTATCCATAAGATGAACTCATAGTTTAGCGCCCCATCGCAAGAAAGATTGAGATTCAACACAAAATAACTAAATTTTGAGTAATTAACAATAAAATTTATATAATTTTAATATTCTAATCTTTTATCCTGGGGGGTAAGATGGACCAAGAAGACCTTGTCAGCCTAATACCATTGGCCAAGATTGGGGCTATGGACGATTATGTTTACATAACTTCCAACGAGCTTGCCTTGCTCATAGGTACTTCACAACAGACGGCGAACAGAAGGCTGCAGATGCTAGAGAAAAGCGGATACCTCATAAGGACCGGCACATCGAGGCGCCAACAGGTGAAGATAACCGATGAGGGAAAGCTTAAGCTAAAGGAACTATATTTCACGCTATATAACATATTCAGCCAGGACAAGAACGAGATAACGATAATTGGAAAGCTTGTTACCGGCATGGGCGAGGGGAAGTACTACATCTCAAGGCCAGGTTACAGGAACCAGTTCGCCAATAAGTTTGGATTCTTGCCGTATCCTGGCACCTTCAATATCATACTGGACGATGAGAATCACGCGCGGTTGCAATCTGGGCTAAACAAGCTCATCTATATCAGGATCGATGGGTTCCAGACTGAGGACAGAACGTTCGGCGCTGTCAAGGCCTACAAGGCACAGATAGAGAACAACATCGAAGGCGCCCTCATAATCCCTTACAGGACCCACCACAAGAAGAACATTATAGAGATCATCGCTCCCACTTTCCTAAGGAAGGAATTGGGAATAAACGAAGGCGACAACGTGAAGATCACTGTCTATGGATGATGTTATTAATGCCTATAGCCTATTTTAGCCACCCTTCCTTATTGTATCATACCGAGACCGAGGAGAAGCTCATAAGTATCATCAGAAATGGGCTCAAGGCCGATAAGGTGATCAATCCATACGATTTCAAGGGAAAGAAGAAGGAGGCCCTGGGACAATTTCTCAGGGATTCGGACATGGTAGTGGGTCTGTCGATATATGAGAAGTACCCATATATAGTATGGAGCGACCTCGAATATGGCGCCTCACTTGAAAAGGAGATATACACCATAAACTTCCCATCGGACAGGGAATCGACCTTCGTGCTGAGAAGCGGATTCTATGATGAGTTCCCCAGGCTTTCGCTGGAGGAAACTGACATCCTTTATTCAAAGATAATGAAGGACGATAGCAAGGGCCTGCTCTCAAGGCTGTTCTTTGGCAGATTGGGGAGAAAGACCATCTTCTAGTATTCCATTGGCGCTAGATAGAATACCATGTTGCCATGCTCGAACAAGAACTCAAGCTTCAAAGGAAAGTCCTTATCGCCAAAGTATATCCTTATGGTGTCGGAGATCTGCCCTGCCTTAAGAAATGACATCAGATAGGAGATGTTGTAGCGAGCAGAACAGGATTTTGTCACTGAGATCTCCTTTACTATGTCGATCCCATTCTTGATGGTGACAACCGCATTGCCCGTCTCGCCTATGGACGAAAGGATCATCCTGTCCTGTGATGCATCGAAAATCACCGAACCGCCCACCACTGCGAGATCCTTTATGCTGTTCCGGAAGGTCTCAGTATCTATCTCCATCATCACGGGGAAATCCAGTGTTATCCTGGGAAGATTGTTGTTCAACTCGACCAATGAGGCATCGAATTTCCTCTCTATGCCGCCATCGAGCACCATCTCAAGCATATTATCGCTAGATTTTGACCTCATCGTCACATTGTCGTTGAGCAGTATCCTCTTTGCTATCTTGTCGAGGGACGTCATGTCCACGCCCAATTCCCGGGGCTCGTCCACATGGTATTTGTTAAAGAATTCCTTGTTCAGATAGACCTCCACCTTGGAGATTATCGATGGGTCTGAACCGTTGATCTTGAAGGAGTTATGATCGAACATGAAAGTGGCCTCATCGACTATTTCAGCAATAGATTCAAGTATGCATTTTATCTTACGAGAATCTGATACTGAAACCTCTATCATGAAAAAAGTCCTCCAGCATTAATAGAATAATATTGTATTAAAATCTTACGGAAGCAGAAGTATTTGAAGTATTAGAAATAAAATAGCTAGGATTGGGCAATCCCATACCTGTCCGATTCTCCAATATCGCTTACCTTCTCAAGTTCGACCGATACTATCTTCGATATCTTGTCCTTGGATACGGAAGTCCCAAAGAGCCTGTCGGCGGCAGTCATCATCACGTCCCTGTGCGTTATCACTATGAACTGAGACGAATCAGAGGATTTCTTTATTAGCACCGAGACCCTCCTCACATTGTCATCGTCCAAGTGAGCGTCTATCTCATCAAGTATGTAGAATGGTGCAGGTTTGAACTTCTGGATAGCAAATACGAACGCAAGCGCCGTCAGCGCCTTCTCGCCGCCCGACATGCTCTCTGTCCTGTTGAGCTCCTTACCAGCCGGCCTCGCCTCGATGAAAAGCCCCCCTGAGAATGGGTCCTCATCGTCCTCTAGGACGAGATTGCCTTCCCCGTTCGGCGATAATATATCGAATATCTCTGAGAAGTTCTCCTTTACGACATTGAAGGCCTGCATGAACACATCCCGCTTCTTAGTCTCTATCTCGTCAATGAATGAAAGAATGGAATTCTTCTCCTGTATCAGCTTTTCCCTCTTGCTCGAGAGCATGATGTACCTGTCCTCGACCTCATCGAATTCCTCGATTGCCCTCATGTTGATCGGCTCGAGGCCCTCCTTCTCCTTTTCCATCCTGCTTATCCTGAATCTCAGCTCCTTGATGTCCTCGACAGGCTCAAGAGACCTTTCATAGCCCTTCGATTCCTCCTCCAACTGTTCTATCCGCTCCTTGAGGGAGTCTTTTGTCACTTCCATGACCTTGACATCTGACTCGAACTTTGACAAGTCCTCCCGCAACAGCTCCCTCCTGCCACGCATCTCGAATACATTTGCCCGGAGGTTGTCACGTGCCAACTTGATGTTTCTGAGCGAATTTGCCAGCTCAGCCTCTCTCTCACGCTTTGATGAAAGTTCTGCTTCGACCTCCCCTATGTCCTCATTGAGCTTCTCAACATCTGCGTCAATGGATGCTATCTCCTCATTCAGCTTGGATATCTCGCCTTCCATTGCCTTGTTCCGTTCATCCAGGGAACCGAGCCTGGAATCCATTGAGACGATAGATGAGAAGAGGTCTTCCCTGCTTTTCCTCATGGCGGAGATCTCTTCTCCAAGGGCCTGGGACTCCTCGACACCCTCGGACCTGTATTCCTCGACCTTCCTATCGATCTCCTCTTTCCTCTGCATCAGGGCGGCCATCTCGGATGCCATGGCGTCTATTGCTGCCTGCCTTTCCCCTGTGGACTCTGTCAGCCCCTTGATAGCTGCCTTGACAGCATCGATCTGGGAGGATAAAGCATCCCTCTTCTTTGTCGCCCTGCCATAGCTGGCACCCATTTCCTCTATCCGAATGCCTAAGGACCTTATCTCGGTATCAAGCTTGGTCTCGATCTTAGAGGACTCATCTATGTCCCTTCTCAGTGCATCAAGCTCCGATCGGATCGAGCTCCTTTTCAGTTCATAATCTTCCGATTCCTTCTCCAGGGCCCTGATCTCCTCCTCGTCCTCATGGGTCTCAAAGGATTCCAGGTATTTTTTGGGTTTCCAGTAGCCACCTGTTATGGCCCCGGATGTCTCGATGATGTCCCCGTCAAGTGTCACCATCCTTTGCCTGTCCATTTTCTTTGACACGTCGATATCGCTTATTACCAGCGTGTTCGAGAAGACGAACTCGAACGCCTTCCTATGTTCTTCTTCAAAATTAACAAGATTGATAGCAAAATCGATGGCCCCTTCCCTTGAGAGATTGGATGAGTACCTTTTGGGCTCAAAGCGCGGTTGCAGGTCCTCGAGAGGCAGAAACGTAAGCCTTCCCATCTGTCTCCTCTTCAGGTGATTCACACATGCCCTTGCAACATCGCCATCTTCGACAACGATGTTCTTCATCCTTTGGCCTGCGGCCACTTCCAGCGCCACCGCATATTCCTTCCTGGTCTTTCCAAGGTCTGAGAACTTGCCTATTATGCCCTTTATCTCGCCCCTGTCCCTTAGCCTAATGATCTCGTCAGTGGCGTCTATGTCCCTGTTATAGGCCTCCTTTTGCTCACTCTTCCTTCCAATGCGGGACTGCATCTCGGTAATTGAGCGATTCAGGGACTGTATCTTCCTATCCATGGCGTCGATAAGATTTGAGAGCTCGGTCTCCTTGGCCCTCATGGATGCCACATCAAGCTCCTTCAATGCCCCCCTCCTTTGATCCATATCTTCCTTGAGAACTGCCATCTGGGCTTCGATTGACCCCACATCAAGCTCGTTAAGTTCTCTTTCCAACGCCTCAAGGTTATCCCTTTTCGCAGTGGCCCTCTCAGAAAAGGATGTCAGCTCACCCCTCAGCCTATACTCGCTGTCCTTCAAGGCGCCTATCTTCTCCTCTAGCTCATCCGAGTCCCTCTTATAGTCAAAGAATCTATTATTGGTATTTTCAAGAGACTCGACGATCTTAGAATAACGTTCCTCCTTTGAGGACAGCTCCTCCTCCAGTGCCGTCAGGTCTCGGCGCGTCCCTTCCAACGTTGAGCTGATCTCCTCCATTGTGGAGATATTTCCATCAATTGAATCTGAAAGCTCCCCTCTCTTGCCGATATTGGCCCTCTTTGCGCCTTCCCTCATCTCAATTCTCATCTTGATGGTGTCCATCTTGGAGGTAAGTGATGCTATCTCTCGGGATATGTCAACATAATCATGCCCGCTCTTGTCCTCGAACTCCTCCTCCATCTCGTTGAGCAAGGCTTCCTTCTCTATAATATCTGCTTGGAGCGTCGTGGATTCAGATGACATCGATTGTATCTTGGAATTCTTCTCCTCTATTGACGACAGGATGGAGGAAAGCTCACTATTGCTGTCATCAAGCTCTCCAAATATCATGTCCCCCTTGTTCCTGGAGATCTCGTCCTTTAGGTACTGGTATCTCAGGGCGTCGTTCTTCTCGTTCTCCAATCTGTTCAGCTGCGACTTTACCTCGTTCACGACAAGGTCCACTCTCGCAATGTTCTCCTCTGCCTTTCCTAGCTCCCTTAGCCCTTTCTCCTTCTTCTCATCATATTCCTGTATGCCCGATATCTCCTCGATGATCGTCCTTCTATCGAAGGAGGACATCTTTACGAATCTCGTGATATCGCCCTGAGCGATCATGTTGTAACCATCGGATGTGAGGCCCACCAGATTCAGGAGGTCAACGACGAAGGTCCTCGTTTCACGCTTGTTGTTCACCCTATAGATGCTCTTTCCAGATTTGTCCACCCAGCGCGAGATGATCACTTCGTCCTTTTCAAACGGGAAAATCTTGTCGATATTGTCAAAATATATGCTTACCTCGGTATACTGGGCAGCCTTCTGCATGTTGGTGCCAGCAAATACCAAGTCCGATATGGATCCCGCCCTCATGGATTTGGCAGACATCCTACCTAGGACAAATGAGATTGCATCAAAAATATTAGATTTTCCGGATCCGTTCGGCCCTACGACACAGGTAAATCCCTTGTGGAAAGGAACTGATATCTTCCTGTTCCCGTAGGACTTGAAACCCTTCATCATTATTTTTTTGATGTATACTATTAGGATCACCAGCGGGCCTTTTTTATTTCTTAATCCAGACCTCTATGTCCACATTATTGTCAACAAGGGCGAATTCAACGCCTCTTCTCTTGAGATCTGCGATTGTAGAGTCCACATCTTTAGCATCCATCCTCTCATAGGTCTCTGATGTTATCTTCCAAGTCCCCTTGTATTTGTGCTCCGGTACCCATATCACCCGAAAGTCGTTGGTGCCTGTGAAATTCTCACTGACCCATACCTTCTCCCCACTGGGATAGAAAGTGACAATCGGGTAGTGAAGAGAGGGATTATGATGTAAGCATTCAAGACAGACTACCTCCCAATCATCAGGGTCAACGACATAAGATATATCCTCTGCATCCGGCGATTCCTCCTGCAATTCCTTGCCGCAATATGCACAAACAAGCTTCTTTGACATTATTTCACCATGTTATGGTGTCTTATTAGTATTTATTATTCTTTCTATCCTCCTGCTTTGCGCCCAAATGGACCTGCTAGAACTACAAGCCACATGGAAGGAACTAACCCTAATTCAAGGGGCATTGGATATCATGAGCGCCAACAGGAGAGCGAAGATGAATATAGGGATCGGCGATATCTCTATTGAGATAAGGAGTATAGAGAAAAATATTGCATATATGGGTACATGGCTAGTAAATCTTTTAGAGCTCTCATAAAGCGAATTGAGGGAAGCACCGATGAAGGCCATTATAGGTAACTCGAATATGCCTCCATCCAGGACCAGAGGCCCCAGTATGGTCGTCGTTATGTTTCCGCCGCCGACCAGATATTGGCCTATGAGCGGAGATGTGGAGGGCAACGTCCATATCTCTCCATGAAATACTCCAAAAAGCCCTGCAGCCCTGCATGAAAGGTCGAGCATGTGCGTTGTGAATCCTATCCTATAGAAGAACATGTTAAACGCTGAGAGGTGCCATTCTTGTTCCAACTGCCCTACGATAAAGGACCCTCCAAAGATAATTAGGACCAAGGCGATCATCGCTATCCCCACTATCCTGCCCATCCTTATCCTCTTTAGCATTATGGACTGTACGCAGATGGAAGATGCAAAGATCAGCAGATAGCTCCTAAATCCATAGAGCGCCATGGCGATAAAGACGATGGCCCCCAGCATGAGCCCTTTTCGAGGGTCCTTGTAAAATAGGAAATTTATTCCAATGATAGAGAACGCGTAACCGAAGAGCATCAACGCTGTCTGGGATCCGAATCTCGCCCCTGCCTCGGATATGGGCAGTACTCCGAGCAAGAGAAGGTTCAAAAGGACCAATGCCACCCCAAGAAGCGATACTAGCTCGCATCTCTCCATCAATATCTCCCATTTCAGGGATATCAAGAGGATGATGGCCACCATGGCCACGGCATAAAGGCCGAACTCACGCAAAGACATTGCCAGGGCCACTGCCACGAAGATCGGAACAAGGATGCGATTCGGAACCCTCAGAACGAATCTAGTTCCCAGATAGTAGAGGAAAAGCGACAGGGCAACATATAAAAGGAAGTATCCGGAAAAGCCATGGCCCAGGTCGTCCATCAGGAAGTTGGAGGCCACTCCCAAGATGATGAACAGGCCGAAAAATACCGTAAACATTCTAGGTCGGACAAGGTCTTCGGCGTCTATCTCCATTGGATTCCCTAGAAAAGGCACGTTAATTAAACTTTTCATGAATTTGCACAAAAAATCCAAAGATCGTGATTGCACTCTCAATCCCATATGGATAAAATGAAGTTGCATAAGGAGGAGATGGCCTTAGCTATTTAATGCAACACTGATAAAGAAAAAGAAAGAAAAATCAGATCGCTATGAGTGTTGTTGTCCGTTCGATGTATGGTAAGCTCCTTATGCTTTTAGTTAGGAATTCCCTTAATTCATCTGGGGAATCTACAGCGACCTTGAAGATAATATCGTACTCCCCATATACCACGAAAGCCTCGGCGACCTTGTCGAACTTAGACAGTTTTTCCATCGTCTCGTCTTCACTGCCAGACTTGACTGCACATAGTACATAAGCAAGAGTCATAAAACCATATATACATTGTTAAAAAAATATTTATAATTTATCTAAGCATACTTGATAAATCTGGAGATTTCCCATTATGAACGACTTAAAGGCTGACACGAGGGTCATATTTTTCCTTATATTGGTGCAGATCGGCGCCACCCTCCTTGCTTGGAATCTCCTCTCCAAGGACGTGGAGTTCGTGGAGGGAGGGGCCGGATATGGGACATCTTTCGCCTTTTTCGTTCTCATAATATTCGTAACGGTGATACTCTTAGCGATCATAAGGCTCGGACTTTCCCGGTACCTTTATCTGTTCACCGAATACTTCGGGCTTTTCTTCATCTTGCTTTTCATAGCTGGCTCGCTTACAGATAGCACAGGATTTGGATTATTGGCTTCGATCTCGGTCTTGCTGATAAAGCTGAAGTATGGGGAAAATAGGATCGTTTTGCTTTTCGTCTCACTTGTTATATGCATAGGCATATCATCAATAATAGGCATCACCTTTGGACCATTGCCCCTGATACTCCTTTTGGTCCTCTTGTCAATATATGACTTCATAGCGGTAAAGAAGACCAAGCATATGATCAGCATGGCAGAGGACGTGTTGAAGAAGAAAGGGCCTCAGCTGCTGTCATTCTCGTCGCCAACTGATGAGATAATAATCGGCATAGCCGATATTATCTTTCCTAGCGCCCTATTTGTATCTGTTTATATAAGCGAGGGTATGCCAGTTGCGATTGCAACGAGCTTTGCATCGATAGTGGGATTGATGCTCCTTTTCAAAGGGCCCATTAACGAGGGGATGCCTGCCATACCCTTCGTTTCCCTCGGAATCGTTGGTTACATAGTTGGCATTTTGCTTATCTGAATCAGAACCTGAAGCTATTGGCCTTGACTGCCTTCTCAAAGACCTCGAGCGCTATTTCGCATTCCTCCTCAGATACCACTAACGGCGGGCAGAACCTTATGGTGCTCCTGCCACAAGGCAGGAACGCTACGCCACCATTGAAGCAGTCCAGCAACACTTTGTTTGATGTTTGCGGATCGGGCGTGTTCTTTCCATCCTTTACGAACTCGACCCCGATCATCAGGCCCTTGCCCCTGACATCGCCAACGATCTCGTAATTCTCCTTTATCTCGTTCAGGCCCTTCATGAGGAGCTTGCCCTTATCCCGGGCATTATCGATGAGGCCGTTCTGCAGGAGGGATATGGTCTTCAGGGCTGCCCTACAACTGACAGGATTGGCACCAAAGGTCGAGGCATGGGCCCCTCTGTGCCAGTCCATTATCTCTGCTGATGCACAGCAGATGCCCAGTGGCATTCCGGAGGCGATGCCCTTGGCGATGCAGATGATGTCCGGCTCCACGCCCCAATGTTCTATGGCGAACATCTTCCCAGTCCTTCCGGCGCCTGACTGGACCTCATCGCACATGAAGAGGATCCCATAGCTGTCAAGCATTTTCTTAAGCCTTTGGAAGTAGCCATCCGGAGGGACCACGTATCCTCCTTCCCCGAGTATGGGCTCTGCCACGAAGGCCGACACCTCCTCCGCAGGGACATATTTCCTAAAGACCTCGTCCTCTATGTAATTGATGCATTCGAAATCGCACTGGTCGCATTCATGATTGAAAGGGCAATGAAAGCAGAATGGGAAGTATACATGGGTGACCCCTGGCACCAATGGCGCAAATCCCCTCATGTATTTTGAATTGCTGCCAGTTAGCGAAAGCGCCCCAAATGTCCGCCCGTGGAATGAGCTGTTATAGGACAGCATCCTTGGCCTCCTGCTGTGGTATCTAGCAAGCTTGAAACCTGCCTCGACTGCCTCCGCCCCGGAATTGCCGAAGAAGGACTTCTTATGAAAGTTCCCTGGGGTTATTTCCGCTATCGTCTCTGCCATAAGCACCTGCTCCCTGTAGAAAAAATCGGTGCCCGACATGTGTATCAGCCTGGCCGCTTGTTCCTGTATCTCCTTTACGACCTCAGGATGGCAGTGCCCTGTCGAACATACGGCTATGCCTGCAGAGAAATCCAGAAAAACGTTTCCATCCACATCTGTAACAGCCAGCCCTTCCGCCCTCTCTGCGACCAAAGGATAAGGCCGAGAATATGAGGGAGAAACGGACCTTTCATCACGAGCGAGCCAATCCTTGGAGATAGGCCCAGGAAGCTCTGTAACTATCTTGGGTACTGCCATTTTCTCACCAATACACCTAGGGAAAAGAAGGTTATAAACCTATTTATTCTCAAAATCCTCTTCAGAGAATAACCCCTTTGTCTTGCCCAATTGCTTGTGTACGATCGATTGGGCTATCTCTAGGCCGCCGACATATTCTGGCAATATTATCCTCTCAGCACCTATCTGCAGCATCCTGCGGGCCATTCCCTCGCTGCCGGAACGGGCAATTATCCTGATGCTGGGCCTGGCCTCCTTGGCAGCTAAGATGGCCACGATAGTCTCAGAGTCGTCCCCCAGTACCGTCACAAGGAAGTTGGACCTGTCTATGCCGGCCTCCTTTAGGGCCGATGTGTCCGTTGCATCCCCCCATATGGCCAATATACCATCCATCCTAAGCTTTTCCACGAGGTCGCTGTTATTATCGATAACAACGAAGGGTATGTTGTTCCCTCTCAACTCCGAGCCCACGACAGAACCGACCCTCCCATACCCGCATAGTATGATATGGTCCTTCATCTGCTCTATCTCCTTCTCAATCTTTCTCAATCCCATGGCCTCCATCAATTTTCCAGATAAAAAGAAATCGACAAGAAACGATATGAAATAGACCAAAAGGCCAACGCCAAATATTGTCAGGAACACCATCAAAAGCTTGGTCTCGACCACCTTCGGATAGTTGCCGAAATGGGCATGTGTCATGGAATCAATGACCATGAAAAAGGAATCCATCCAGCTTATGCCCTCATAGTGCCTTATCAGGAGTATGGACGATCCTATCACTGTAATGATTAGCAAGATTATCTTTTTCAAGCTTGGTAGTGCGATTCGGCCCTTATACGCTATCCCCATCAACAAACTATATTATTTAAGATATAATAATTTTTTGAGCTTTTTTGTCATGAAAAGATTTTTCAATGGGGGACGCTGATGGGATTGTGATGAAAAGGCTTCTTGCCATTCTGATTTTAATTCTGGCGATATCTTCGGCTGGTTGCATATCTGACGGAGATAATCTGGCGCCATCCTTCGCATATCTGAACCCCGAAGGTGTTGACATGAAGGCGAATCCGTACGATACGTTGTCCTTTAGCGCGATGGCTTCTGACCCGAATGGCGATGATATTCAGACCAGATGGTACGTTGACGATGTTTTCATAGGAGAAGGCAGTGCGCTATCCTACAGTTTCTCTGCCGAAGACACATATGAGGTCAAGGCCGTCATCGATGATGGGGAATATAACGTTCCGCATTCATGGTATGTCGATGTCGAGATCGACGTTCCCGATCTCATGGAGGATGTCAGCTTGATCAGGGGGCTCCAGTTCTACGTGGAAGTGCCATTCAGGCGGATCACGAGAGAGGAGCTCTCAGACATGCTTGAAGAGAACTTCAGCGAGTCGGAGGAGGATATATTGAACTCCGAGAAGGTACTCAGGGCATTTCATGCTTGGGGAAGCAATTTGTCCTTAAAGGATGAGCTGATATATCTCTATACAGAAGGGGTCGAAGGTTTCTATGATATGAGCGAGAATGAGTTCGTGCTTGTGGACGAGGATGCCAAGAACTCGGCAGTAAGGATGGTCACCCTTGCGCACGAACTGATACATGTCCTCCAGGATCAGAATTACGATGTGAAGCCCTTGCTTGAAACCGACAACGATGATGCGTATTTGGCGTTGACCTCCTTGATCGAGGGCGATGCAACATATTTTGAGATAATGTACCTCTACGGAATGCAGAATGATGCTCTTACCGATTACTTCGAATACTACACATCTTTGGAGGACTACGATGTCGAACCAATTGTCGAGGACATGATCCTTTTCCCATACATCTACGGCCTACAGTTCGTAGAGGACCTGGTGGGCATGTACGGAGTGCAGTACCTGGAAAACGTGTACGAGGACCCTCCATCCTCCACAGAGCAGATAATGCATCCTGAGAAGTATATCTCAGGAGAGGCCCCAGAAGAGGTCGAACTGCCAGAAGTGGATGGCATGACATTGATAGAGGAGAACGTCTTGGGAGAGGCCAATATCTTTATTATACTTGATCAGCGCCTTTCGAGCGCAGATGCAGAAATTGCTTCATC
>JAFGGT010000009.1 GCA_016930445.1 Candidatus Methanofastidiosia archaeon
CTCGATCCAAAACTGAAGGACCTCGAGCACAGCATCGCGGAAATAGAGGAGAGCTCCGATTTCATCAAGGACCAGATAGAGCTTCTTGAGGACCTTTCGAGCCTTGACGCCGATCTTGCTATCCTTCAGTCCAACGAGAAGACCCTGAAGCTCATCGGAAAGCTGACAGAGCAGGACAAGGGGGCCATCAGGGACGCCATCGTAGAGGCGACCGATGGATTCTGCAGGGTGGACTTCTGGAAGGACATGATCTTCATCACGACGCTCAGAGAAAAGGAGAGGAGCATGGACATGATATTCTCCACCTTCTCCATAAAGAGGCGCGACATCCCGAAGGTCAAGGGGAAACCAAGTGAGGTCATCCCAAGGCTCAATGATGAGCTCGCCGAGCTTCAGTCCAAGAAGGAGTTGAGCATCGAGATGATACTGCAGCTCTCCAAGGGACGGGAACATGAACTGCGTGCGTTGAAGGAGCTCTTGGACATAGAGTCGGAGAAGTCGATAGCCTTCAAGAAGATGGCGGCGACAAAGAACGTCATCGCGGTCGAGGGCCACTACCCTGTGAAGAGGGAAAGGGAGGTAGTCGACAAGATACTTTCGCACAATGCGGTGGTCATCGAGACAAAGGAACCGGAGAAGGAACCGGGTACGCTTCTGAGCAACAAGGGATTCTTCAAGCCGTTCGAGATACTGACGGAGCTCTACGGCCTTCCGGGTTACAACGAGATAGATTCGACAAAGTTCTTCGCCATATTCTTTACAGCCTTCTTTGGCATAATGATGACGGACTTCGTCTATGGCATACTTATAGTCCTGATAGCCATGTTCCTCCTGAAGAACGTTAAGGTAGGGGCAATGAGGGATTTCGGGCTGATCCTTTTCTATGGCGGGTTAGCGACCGCCGTTGCCGGCATAGCATTCGGAAGCTATTTCGGCGACTTCGTGAACGGGAAGAACTATATCAATGCCAATCTTCCATTCTTGGCAGACCCGCTATATGGTGCCATGGAGATATTGATTTTCTCCCTTGCAATAGGGCTTCTGCACCTGGGACTAGCGAACATCCTTGGTTTCTACCAGAGGTACAAGCTGGGTGACAAACGTGGGGCCATAGTGGATAATTTTTCCTGGATATTGCTCATAGGTGGCATCATAGGGGCTTCGATAGCCCTTTTAACAGGCGCTTCCATGCAGATGCTTGTAGTACTTGCAGGCGGCCCAATAGCTTTCTCTGTGGCAATAATACTTGTTAGCGGGCTCAAGAGTGGCCCTACCGGCATAATAACCGCCTTCATGAGCTTCCCTGGCTTCATGGGAAACTGGCTTTCCTATGCCAGATTGCTCGCGATGGCGCTCTCCACGGCCGGTATAGGCATGGTGATGAATCTTTTCTCACAGATGGCCTGGAACATGAGCATAGCCGGATTGCAGATAGGGATAATATTCGCATTGGTGATGTTCGTTGGCGGCCATATATTCAATCTGGCCATCAACGGGCTTGGCGGATTCGTTCATTCGCTCAGGCTTCACTATGTTGAGTTTTTCAGTTATTTTTACAATGCTGATGGCAAGAAGTTCGAACCTTTGAAGTTCGAAAGAGTCTATACAAAATGCGTTAAGGATAAGAGGTGAAATAATGGATGGAGTTTCATTGGCAATGATCGGGGCCGGCCTGGCGATAGGTGTCGCTGCAGTCGGTTCTGGTCTTGGCATAGGGATAGCAGGGGCAGCTGCTGCAGGCTCTGTGGCCGAGGACAAGAACAACTTTAAGAACTCCCTTTTGTTGGAGCTTCTACCACAGACACAGTGCATCTACGGTCTCATCGTGGCGTTCCTGATAATGTACTTTACAGGATTGATAGGCGGCGAGACGGCAGACGTATCGCAGACTGCCGGATATGTTGCAATAGGTGCCGGTCTAGCGATAGGACTTGCGGGCCTTTCCGCCATAGGCCAGGGGATCACCTGCGCTGGCGGCATAGGGGCCGTAGCTAAGGACAATTCGCTACTCACGCAAAACATCGTGTTCGGTGCCATGTCGGAGATCGCAGCTGTTTTCGGCCTTGCCGTTGCTATAATGATGATACTGTTCGGTATAGCATAAGCGGTGGCGTTTCATATGGTCGCAGAAAGCAGCATGGGATCGGAAAAGGAAAGGGCGTCAAAGGAAGGAAAGAAGAAGATAATCGACAAGATACTCTCAGATGCAGAGGCCGAGGCAAAGGACATATTGACATATGCTGAAAAACAGGTCCAGGAGATCATGAGCGGCACTATGTCAGAGGCCAATGCTATGAGAGAGGAATCTTTGAAAAAGGGTAGGCAGGAGGCTGCCACTGAGAAGAACAGGATACTTTCCCAAGCAAGGCTGGATTCCAGAAGGGCGATTTTGGAAGCAAAGGAAAAAGAGCTTTCTGCAATCTTGGATGAGACGAAGGCGAAGCTGAAGGATGCCAAGAAGATACCTGACTATGATGAGGTCATGAGGAGGATTACGATGGAGGCATGCACCTCCATTGGAGGGGGAGATCTTTCTCTGAAGACCGACAGTCCAGGGATCAAGTCCCTCGAGAAGGAAGTGAAGTCCCTCGAGAAGGAGATATCCAAGGCAACCGGAGTCAAGACCAAGCTTAAGCTTGTCGATGAGGGCATAAGCGGAGTGGTGGTCGAGTCTGAAAAAGGGGTTGTCATCGACAATTCGTTCATAACCAGGCTTGAGAGAAGGAAGCGGGAGATAAGAAAGGATCTTGCTGACATAATATTTTAGGTGGGCCCGATGAACGAAATGTATCTACTGATGATCCCCATTGGCCTGGTCCTCTTGATCATAGCCTCCAAGACTGCAGGGATAGTGAGGGATGTCTCGCCATTTGCCTATCCGAACGCGAGGATAATGGCAAAGCAGGGAAAGATAATCTCAAAGAACACCCTTGGCGAGCTTTCCGAATCCAAGAGCCTGGAAGAGGTCGTGAACATCCTAAAGGAGACAGAGTATGCGGACTACCTGAACAAGTTCGTGGGCGAGAGCTTCAGGGTCACCGATATTGAGAGGGCGCTCAACAATCACATGGCCAATATCTACAAGGAGATAAACACCATCATACCCGACTCGGTTAAACCGGTCTTCGAGGTGCTCTTGAAAAGATGGGACATAGAGAACATCATCAGGACCCTAAGATGCCTGGACGCCAAGAAGGACCCGAACGACTACATAATAGGGATAGGCACGTTCTCAGATTCCCAAAGGGAACAGATGGCCAAGTCCAAGTCGATAGAGGAGGTCGTGATGTCTATCACCCCCGAGTTCGAGGATGTGCTGAACAATGTCCAGGGAGAGGAGCTCGTCGTCATAGAGAACACGCTGCTCAGCTATTATTACAGGTCTCTCTGGCGCTTCCTGGAAAATAGCAGGGACAACAATATACTATTACTAAAGGAATATTACGGGATGATAATAGACACTACTAACATCCTGGCCGCCCTCAGGCTGAATTCCATGGAGGAGACGGGAGACATACCAAGGAACTTCCTCCCAGTGACCTACAGCGTCCCGCTGGAGGACCTCAAGAGCATCGCTTCTTCTGAAGAGGTCGGCATAATAATCAGCATACTGGCAAAGACAAGGTATGCAGGGATCTTCGAGGAGCACATGACAGAGTACGAGAAGACGAAGAATCTGGCCATATTCGAGCAATCGCTCCAGGACATGGTGGTCTCCAAGGGCAAGGACATCTCAATACTC
>JAFGGT010000010.1 GCA_016930445.1 Candidatus Methanofastidiosia archaeon
ACTTATATTTATCTCAATATCGATAAATTTACAAAAAAATAAGAATTCAATATGGCATAAAATGGTTCAAATACTACAAAAAACGAAAAAACCGAAAAATATTTATATACACAAAAAACAACTCCAACGGTAAAATTAAGAATCCGGATTATCTCTGGAATTCTGATTTTTTCTTTAAATAAAAGACAAAGATTTACAGACGGTGGAGGAAAATAAATGTTAGACTTAGAGTCTTTGATATCCATTCTAGAAGCTTGTAATAAGAACAAGATTGCAGAATTGGTTGTAAGGAAAGACGCAGTAGAAGTGAGAACAGTAGCTGCCGCAGGATCAGTGGCAGCGGCCGCAGTTCAGCCACAAGTGTCCATTCCTGCTGCTACGGAGGTAAAAGTTGCTGAAGAGGCGCCAGTCGCAAAGGAAGCCACTGCTGCGCCAGCAAAGTCGTCCAGTGGTATTGAGCTAACAGCTCCAACCCCAGGTGTTGCCTATGTACATCCAGGGACCACCATAGACAGGAAGCCATTGCCCAAGGTAGGGGACGTTGTCGAAGCCGGACAAGTCGTGGCCCTTGTAGAGGCAATGAAGATGTTTAACGAAGTTACGGCACCTAGAAAGTCCAAGATAACGGATATAAAAGTAGTCAATGAATCGTTAGTCAAGATTGGAGATATAATAATGGTTCTTGAACCTCTATAGGCTGGGTGTCTCCAGGACGTGAGGAAATGGAAGATACAAACTTTGTAGAAAAAATATTCTTTTCACCCGGCAAGAAGAGAGGTATCGTAGTCGATGATAGAATCGAGATAGCGAAGAAGGGATGGGACAAGAACGGCGAGGACACTGAGAAGAGGATGAAGGAGGCAAGGAAATTCCTCAAGCCAGGGACGAAGATAGTCGAACCAGGCGACTGTGTCGCGCTGCTTGAAGCAACCATTAGGTCCGGCGACAAGATCAACATCGAGGGTGACAATCAGAAACAGGCCGATTTCTTGGCCAAGTGCCTTACGAAGGTCGACCCCTCGAAGATCAACAACCTTCACATGGTGCAGTCTGTCCTCGCTCTTCCTGAGCACCTTGATGTCTTCAAGAAGGGCATCGCATCGAAGGTCGACTTCTGCTATTCTGGTCCTGTTGCGACAGACCTTGCAAAGATGGTAATGGAGGGCAAGATAAACATCGGCGCCATCCACACCTACATTGAGCTTTTCTCTAGGACATATGTCGACCTCAAGCCGAAGGTCGCCTTGGTGGCCGCAACTGCAGCCGACAAACAGGGCAATCTGTACACCGGCTTCAACTCCGAGGAAACGACATCTGTCGTGGAGTGCACGAAGTTCAGGAAGGGCATAGTCATCGCACAGGTGAACGAGATCGTCGATAAATTGCCAAGGGTAGACATACCCGGAGACTGGGTGGACTTTGTCATACCCACTGAGGAGCCGTTCTATATTGAGCCGTTGTTCACAAGGGACCCGCGCCTAATCACGGAATCCCAGATATTCATCGGAATGCTCGCTCTTCTCGGGATATACAGCAAATACGAGATCGCCTCTTTGAACCATGGTATAGGATTCAATACAGCCGCGGTCGAGCTTCTCCTGCCAACTTTTGGAGAAGAGATGGGTCTCAAGGGCAAGATATGCAGCCACTGGGTCCTTAATCCGCACCCGACAATGATACCTGCCATCGAATCCGGATGGGTAGACACCATGATGCCTTTCGGCAGCGAAGTGGGAATGGAGAAGTATATCATGGCAAGGCCAGACATATTCCCCATAGGCCCAGACGGAACGATGAGGTCCAACAGGCTCGCAGCACAGGCTGCCGGGCATTATGCGGTGGACGCATTCTTTGGTTCCACGCTGCAGATAGACCAGTACGGTAACAGCGCGGCCGCAACGGCCGGCAGGATACCGGGATTCGGCGGTGCGCCGAACATGGCCTGCAATGCCCCAGGTAGGAGACACGTAACGAACGGTTGGCTCTTGGCGGCAAAGGAGCACGGCATGAGGAAGGACCTCATAGGCCCCATCGACAGGGGAAAGAAGCTTGTTGTACAGATGGTAGAGACATTCGGCGAGGGAATGGCGCCTGTGTTCGTAGAACAGCTTGACGCGTTCAAGCTGCAGAAGCAGGCCAATTTCGCAATACCCCCCATAATGATCTACGCAGACGACATCACGCATATCGTCACGGAGGAAGGTATAGCGCTCGTACACAAGTGCAAGACCCTCAAGGACAGGGCCGACGCCATAAAGGCGATAGCCGGTTACACGCCGCTAGGTCTTGAAGCTGATGACGCTAAGACGGACAAGCTCAGGAAGGAAGGCATAGTCGTGCTTCCTGAGGACCTGAACATATCGTTCAACGATGCAAAGAGGTCCAAGCTATCAGCTAAGAGCATGAGCGAACTAGTAGAGTGGTCTGGCGGTTTGTATGAGCCACCAGTAAGGTTCAGAAATTGGTAAGGAGGAATAAGATGTTTAAGAAAGTCCTTATTGCAAACAGAGGAGAAATTGCAGTTAGAATAATTAGGGCATGCAAGGAGCTCGGCATTGCATCGGTAGCCGTATATTCCGACGCTGACAAGGATGCCCTTCACGTAAAGATAGCCGATGAGGCCGTAAACATCGGACCTGCTCCTGCGATCAAAAGTTACTTGAACATGATGAACATCATCAATGCTGCCATTGTCACGGGAGCCGAAGGTATCCACCCCGGATACGGTTTCCTTGCGGAGAACGCCAGGTTCTCAAAGCTCTGCAGAGCGAATGGCATCAAGTTCATCGGCCCGTCCCCGGAATCCATCGACATGATGGGCGACAAGGCAACGGCAAAGGACACCATGAAGAAGGGTGGTGTTCCGGTAACTCCAGGTTCCGATGGTATTGTGCCTGACTACCAGGCAGCCAAGAAGTTGACAGACGCGATCGGATTCCCGATCATCTGCAAGGCCACTGCAGGTGGCGGCGGAAAGGGTATGAGGCTTGTCAGGAGCGAAAGGGAGCTTGAATCGTCCCTTAGGTCCTGCCAGACCGAGGCCCAGGCAGCATTTGGAAATCCAGACGTCTATATCGAAAAGTTCATAGAACAGCCAAGGCACGTCGAGATCCAGATAATAGCGGACCAGCACGGCAACGCCATATACCTCGGAGAGAGGGACTGCTCAATCCAGAGGAGGCACCAGAAGCTCGTCGAGGAAGGCCCTTCGCCTGCGGTTTCACCCGAGGTCAGGAAGAGAATGGGTGAGGCAGCGGTCAAGGCGGCCCTTGCGGCAGGATACGAGGGAGCGGGGACCGTAGAGTTCCTCTTCGACGACAAGAAGAACGACTTCTTCTTCATGGAGATGAACACCAGGGTGCAGGTAGAGCACTGTGTCACCGAGATGACGACGATGATCGACATAGTCAAGGTGGGCATAAGGGTCGCCGCAGGCGAGAAGATGCCCTACAAGCAGGAAGACGTCATCATCAGGGGGCACGCCATAGAGTGCAGGATCAACGCAGAGGACCCTGTAACGTTCACACCCAGCCCAGGAAAGCTCGAGGGGCTCATATTCCCAGGCGGCCCGTTCGTCAGGGTGGACACTGCCATGTACGTGGGATACGAGATCCCGCCGTTCTACGACTCACTGATAGCAAAGCTCATCGTGTGGGGAGAGGACAGGGCAGAGGCCATAGCAAGGATGAACAGGGCATTGGACGAGTTCATCATCGAGGGCGTAAGCACAACGATACCGTTCCACCAGAAGGTAATGAACAACAAGGTATTCCAAGGTGGAGTGTTCCACACAGACTTCATTGAGAAGTACATGAGCAACAACAAGACCGGAGGGGAGTGAATTGGCGCTCACAGAGCTTAACTTCGAGTTTAAGCCAAAAGATGCCAAGACCCTCGTCGACGACTGGAGCCACACTGGAATAGTATCATCCGGCGACATTGAAGTGCTGTTGGAGAAGAACGATTCGCTCAAGGGTGCCGCAAAGGTGCACATAATAACGACCGTTGTCGGCTTCGACAACGTTTGGGAGACCGTCATATCCAGATTCATAGAGAGGACGGGGCTCTCAGGCGTCAACATCAGCATAAACGACAACGCGGCGACCCCGGCAGTGGTCATAAGAAGGATGCAGCAGGCCATCGCCAATGGCGGAGGACTCCAGTAGAGGTGAACAAGATGAGAATGATATGGGAAGATCTTCAGGACAAGAGCTTTTACCAGGCCACGGCCAGGGAAAGGGCTTTTGGATTGGTGGACAAGGGAACGTTCAAGGAATTCCTTGGCCCAAGGGACAAGATGGTCAGCCCGCACCTTTTGGTCCTCGGCGAGGCGCTCGAATTCGACGATGGAATAGTTGTTGGTGTTGGAAAGATAAAGAAGCACCCGACCTTCGTAGTCTCCCAGGAGGGAAAGTATGTGGGAGGGGCCCTCGGCGAGGTCAATGGCGCAAAGATGTCATACACGCTGAGGCTGGCTCTCGAGACATATGAGAAGATGAAGGAGAAGTACGGGGAGGTCCCGGACGAGAAGAAGCCGCTTTGCATAGTCTCCTACGACTCCGGCGGCGTCAGGCTCCACGAGGCCAATGCGGGCCTACTCATGCACTCTGAATGCATGGAGCTCTTCTACGAGTTCCAGAACAAGGTGCCGAACTTCTCGCTCTGCGGCAGCACGATAGGCGCATACGGTGCACAGGGATTCGTGTGCATGAGCGCTGACGTGGTCATTGCCAACGACTATGGAAGGATAGGGCTTACAGGCCCAGACGTCATCCAGCAGGAGGTCGGCAAGGACGAGTTCGACGCATCCGACAGGGCCCTCATATGGAGAACGATGGGTGCAAGGTCCAAGTACATCCTCGGGGATGTGGACTACCTCATAAAGGACACAATAGGCGCGTTCAGGAACCAGATAGTCGATCTCGCGGACCTGCCGATGAAAAAGATCAGCAGAAGCAGGCACCTGGGATCCCCGAAGCTTGTGGAAGAGAACCTCGAAGTGGTCAAGCTGGCCGCAGAGATCAAGGCCAATGACTCAAAGGACCTCTGGAAGTACTACGGGAACGACAATCCCGATGAGCTGCCTGAGCTGCCATATGACAAGTTCATATCTACCGTGAAGAGAAGACCGAGGGCGATCTAAATGGCAAAGCAATTTTTGTATGTCGGAAAGGGCGACCAGGCGATAACGGACATCTGTGACGCCGACTCGTTCGTCGAGAACAAGATCGGGGACTCTCGCCTTGACGCAGAGCTCGCGCCCGGCGCGATGGTTGGCGAGGCGACCCTCGACGGGGAGCTCGTAACTGTCATCGCGAACAACTCCAAGAGGCCCAATCCAAGATTCAGGGTCGTCTACAACGGCGTCATCGGGATGGAGGAATGCTACAAGTTCGCCCAGGCCATGTATGCCACGATAGAGGCCGACAAGGACAAGCCCCTAAAGGACAAGAGACCGATAGTGCTTCTCATCGACACGCCAGGTAACAGCCCTGGGAAGGTCGAGGAGATAGTCGGCATGACCAAGGGTACGGCATCCTATCAGTTCGCGATCGAGGATGCAAGGCACGCCGGACACCCTGTCATCGGCATGATAGTCGGAAGGGCCGTGAGCGGCGCTTTCCTCTGCCACGGGCTGCTGTCCGACAGGATACTCGCGCTTCCAATGAAGTACGGTACCATCGTCCACGTCATGCCAACGACCAGCATCGCGGTCATCACCAAGATCCCGCTCGAGAGGCTTAACGAGCTTGTCAAGACCAACCCCGTTTTCGCATCTGGTGCCGAGTTCTTCTATAAGCTTGGCGGCATAAACGAGATGGTCGAGGACCCCAAGGACATGAAGAACGCGATCAAGAGGAACATCTCTGAGGTCAGGAAGCTGAGGCTGGAAGGCAAGGAAGACCAGCTCGGCATATGGCACAGGGGTGTGGTCGGAGCAGAGAGGGGCGGAAGGGCCAAGAGGCTGAACGCTATCACGAAGATGAGAGCTGAATACGAAAAGCTCCTTCCAGAATTGCTTGATTAGGCAATTCTAATCTTTTTCTTTTATTATCCTCTTTATTTGTCAAATCATCGCCCACAAGAACGGGACAATATTTTTCAAAGATAAAATAATAATCATCATATCGGTTAGGGGAAGGATAAGGATGGGTGATAAGGATAGTCTTTATTTTCAGGAATTGAAGGATAGCGTGGAATTTTATTCCACAGTCCCTTCATTCGAGGAGATGGGGAAAAGAACTTTGGCGGACAAGGGCATCAACGGGCCCACGGCCGCCCACGTCATAGAGGAGGTGCACACACCTCTGAACTATGCCTACATCACGTTCACAACAGGGACTACAGCTTGGCAGAACCTTGTAGGCATCACGCCGAACGAGAAGGATTACAGAAGGGATGTCGGCAAGAACGCGCTGAAGATGGCAGGCGTGAAAGAAGGGGACAAGGCGATGTTCTGCTACCCGCCCCTCCTCAACGCCATCACGAGGAACGCGCCCGAGGAGATTGGCGTCAGTTGGACATTTCTTACAAAATCATCGAGGGACTCGTTCCTCATGGACCTCTACTACAAAGAGCCGAACGTGATATTTGGCGAATCCTCATTCATCAAGTGCGCGCTTCAGGACGCAATAAAGTTGGACCTCGTGAAGGACCTGCCACAGGTCGACATCGTCAACTGCATAGGGACGCCCCTTGATCTTGATGCGGTGGAGATCATCAGAGAGGTGCTGGGAGCCAGGGTTAACGACATCTACGGGACGCAGGAGTTCGGGTGGATAACGATGAACGGGAAGCCTGTGAGGGAGGACATATCCCTCGTCAGGTCGAAAGCGGGCCTCAAGTGCAAGGAAACGGTCGTCGGAGGGCTTCCGACCGGCGACAGCTTCCCGGTCGTTGACTCAGGCCACGTCCTTGACAAGGACGGAAAGATCATCACTTACATGAGGAAGAGGACCATCCCGGATTACGAGATATACGTCAGGGAGACGACGGTAAACGCCAAACAGACCATAGAGAGGGCATCAAGGAGCATTCTAAGGATAAAGTCCAAGATAGTCAAGGTGCCTGACGACGTTGTGCTCGAGTCTGACAGGACGGTCCTGGAGCTACTGCCATCGATAATCCCTAAGGACTATAACGAGGAGCCGATATTGATAGAGGGCCCCACGAAGACCGTGCTCTTCGACCTGCTGGTCCAGGCCCAGCTTGACTATCAGAACTTGAGCGTGAAGGACCCTTGTTGGATAAAGAGCAGGTAAGACCGATGATCTTCAGAAGACACGATCTTGTATTCTCGAAATGGGATGAGGGAGACCTTGCCGGGCTCGCCCACAAGAACTTCAAAGGCCTCATCATGAGCGGAACGCTTCCGGGCATCGTGAGGAGGGAGGAGTCGGTCGAAAGCCCCAAGATGTCAAATCACTATACCGAGGAGGATATCGTCTACCTCGGATTCGTGTACCCCAACAAGGAGAACGGCAGCAGGGTGAGATTCGGGACGTCAATAGACGGCTCAAGGATAGAGCGGTGCCTTACGCCTTACGACGTGGCTGATATGGAATATGAGGAGAGGAGCGGACCCCTGAAGGCGCTCACAGAGCTGAGGAGCGACTTCGATGTCGGCGTATGGGGATCGAGCTCGCTCGAGATAGTGACTGGATACCACTACACGAACGAGACCTCAGACCTTGACGCGATATGCGAGTACCATGACAGTCTCGAAGTTGAAGAGCTCCACTCGAAGGTTACCGAGCTTGAGGGCGATATCGGGATAAGGATCGATGTCGAGATCACGATACCCACAGGATACGGGATCAACCTCAAGGAATACGCCCAGGGGGGAAAGACGCTTTTGGCAAAGGGGCTAAGAGACGTAATACTTATCAATAGGAACGCCTTTGGAAAGTTACATGACCCCCTATGAGAAGCTGAGCGAACTTGCCACAAGGAGCATTCTGCTCGAGGTGTCCTGCCATCCCAAGCCCGGCCTTGTTACGCCGCAGAGCACGGGATCGCACAAGGACATGGACTATTATCTCTTCCTTAAGAGCACAGCGGTGCTCAGCCAGGGATTCAGGACCGTTTCGGAGCTCGGATACTGTTTTGATGGCGGCCTTCCAGAGATGCTCGGGCCCGTGAGGGAGAAGGGCATCGCGATAGAGAAACGCATGTTCGAGGTGACGGAAGGCGTCAACACCCAAAAGGGACTCATATTCCTCTTCTGCATGCTTCTAGGAGGCGCGGGCCAACTTTCGAGGAACGGCGGCGTAACGCACCTTGACATCTGCCGGTCGGCCTCGGCAATCACTTCAGGCATCGTCAAGAGGGAGCTTGCGCCCCTGCTCTCAAGGGAGAGGGAGGAGCTCTCGAAGGGTGAGAGGGTGTTCGTTGACCACGGGATGACCGGTATCAGGGGAGAGGTCGAAAATGGTCTGCCATCGGTGATCGGTACTGGGCTACCATTGTTCTCAAATACCCTGGAGGAGACAGGCGATGTGAACTTGTCGGCCCTTCAGGCGCTTCTCGGCCTCATGACAGTTGTTGAGGACACGAACATAGTGTCCAGAGCTGGCATAGGGGCGTACAACGAGGTCAGAGAGATGGCCAAGCGTGTCCTTGAGGATGGCGGTGCAACGACCCAAAAAGGCATGGATGGGGTCTCTGAGATGGAATATTATTTCATGAAAAGGAATATCAGTCCTGGCGGTTCGGCCGATTTGCTGAGCGCCACCATGTTTCTGTATTTTGTCAGAAATGAACTTATTTGACCTTGTTTAAGCATAAAATTTTTATAATGATGTTAATAATTCTGTGAGTAAGACAGATATTCCAAAAACCAAAGGAAAAATCGTCTAAAAACAATATACATCCAATACCCTTGGGAAGTTAACTAATATCCAATTGATTCCATTACCCGGAATAATTCTTCAGCTCATGAAATTAATAACTAATTACGGAGGAATGTAATTGTCAATCGAAGAGAAGATTAAGGAATTGCAGGAAAGACGTTCAAATTACCAGAAAGGTGGAGGAGAACAGAGAATAGCTGCCCAGCACGAGAAGGGCAAGCTGACTGCAAGGGAAAGGCTGGACAAGCTTTTGGACCCAAGTACGTTCCAAGAGATAGGTCTTTTCAGGGCACACAGGGCCAGGGACTTTGGCATGGACGGAAAGGAGGTCCCTGCAGATGGTGTCGTGACAGGATATGGTACTATCGACGGAAGGCTGGTCTACGTATATGCACAGGACTTTACCGTTATGGGTGGTTCGCTAGGCGAGGTACATGCTGATAAGATAGCAAGGCTCCTAGACCTTGCAGGAAAGATGGGTGCCCCAATAATAGGGCTCAATGACTCCGGCGGTGCCAGGATACAAGAAGGCGTCGACTCCTTGAAAGGATACGGGGACATATTCTTCAGGAACACCCTCTATTCCGGCGTCGTGCCACAGATAACTGCAATACTGGGACCCTGCGCAGGCGGTGCCGTGTATTCGCCATCCATCGGCGACTTCATATTCATGGTGAAGGAGCTCTCATACATGTTCATCACAGGACCAGAGGTCGTGAAGGAGGTCCTCTCCGAGGATGTCACATTCGAAGAGCTTGGTGGCGCAGTAGTGCACGGGAAGAAGTCAGGCATGGCACATTTCGTCTGCGAGGACGAGGACGAGTGCCTCGCCATGATCAGGGACCTTTTGAGCTTCCTTCCATCGAACAATCTTGAGGAAGCGCCAATCGTCGACTCTGGTGACGACCCATCAAGGACGGACCCCGAGCTGAACGAGATAATCCCGATCAATCCCCAAAAACCATACGATATAAAGAAGGTCATCGAATCGGTGGCAGACAACGGGGAGTTCTTTGAGGTGCACGAGAGCTATGCCATGAACATCGTTGTCGGATTTGCCAGGATGAACGGAAGGTCGGTGGGCATCATCGCCAATCAGGCCAAAGTATTGGCCGGATGCCTTGACATAGATTCCTCTGACAAGGCCGCAGGATTCATAAGATTCTGCGATGCTTTCAACATACCCTTGGTATCGTTCGTGGATGTCCCCGGCTACCTGCCCGGAACATCACAGGAACATGGTGGTATAATAAGGCATGGAGCCAAGCTTCTATATGCATACTCCGAAGCCACGGTACCCAAGATCACCATATTCGTAAGGAAAGCCTACGGTGGGGCCTACATAGGTATGTGCTCCAAGCATCTGGGCGCTGACATCGCATACGCTCTGCCCACAACAGAGATAGCGGTAATGGGGCCTGAGGGCGCTGCAAACATCATACACAGGAGAGAGCTCATGGAGGGCGGTGTTGAATACCTTAGCCAGGAGTACCTCAACAGAAGGAAAGTGAAAGGTGAGGAATACAAGGAGAAGTTCGCAACACCATACATAGCCGCAATGAGAGGATACGTGGATGATGTCATAGCGGCATCCGACCTGAGGCCAAAGATAATCGCCGCGCTAGAGAGCCTTGTATCAAAGAGAGAGGCCAGACCCTCCAAGAAACATGGGAACATGCCAGTATAGGAGTGTGCTAAGATGAGAAAGTTTATTGTTAAGATAGGTGACGAATCATTCGACGTTAAGGCAGAGGACATGGGCGGCAACACCCTGAAGATAGAAGTTGCCGGAAAGGAATACGAGATATTCGCCCAGGAAGAGGTCCAGAAGGCCGAGAAGAAGGGAAAGAAGAAGGGTGGAGACGGAGGCAAGACCGTAGTTTCCCCGATACAGGGAGTTGTCACAAAGATCAATTGTTGCGTTGGGGACAGTGTAAAGACGGGGGACGTCGTCTGCACAATAGTGGCAATGAAGATGGAGAACGAGATAGAGGCAACATCCGATGGAGTAGTCAAAGAGATCCACGCCAAGACCAACGATGCAGTGGACATCGACGATGTTCTAATAGTGCTGGAGTAAGAATGCTCCTAGGTGATAACAATGGGAGAATTCGAAAAAGTGATGTGTGCCAACAGAGGCGAGATAGCGGTAAGGGTGTTCAGGGCCTGCAGGGAACTGGGTATCAAGACCGTTGCAGCATACTCTGAGGCAGACAAGAACTCCTTGGCCGTCAAGATGTCGGACGAGTCATACTGTATAGGGGCACCAATGCCGACGGAATCGTACCTAAATATCCCAAAGATCATTGAGACCGCAAAACAGGCCGATGTTGATGCGATACACCCGGGATACGGCTTCCTGGCAGAGAGCATCGACTTCGCGAGGGCTTGCGAGAGCGAGGGCATCAAGTTCATAGGGCCGCACAGCAAAGCGATCTCGAAGATGGGCGTCAAGGACGTGGCCAAGGCCACGGTGATGAAGAACAAGGTGCCTACGGTGCCAGGTTCAAAGGGCGTCATCGAAAGCGCTGCAGAAGGGCTCACTCTGGCAAAGGAGATGGGATTCCCGGTCATTATCAAGGCCGCCTATGGCGGCGGCGGAAAGGGAATGCGCGTCGTCTGGAAGGAAGAGGAGTTCGTAAGCAACTTCGAGGCCGCACAGAGGGAGGGCGCAGTCGCGTTCGCACACCCTGAGGTGTACCTTGAGAAGTTCATCATAGACCCAAGGCATATCGAGGTCCAGGTGCTCTGCGACGAGCACGGCCATGCCGTCCACTTCGGGGAAAGGGACTGTTCAATCCAGAGGAGGAACCAGAAGCTCATAGAGGAGGCGCCCTCACCAGCTCTGATAAACAACCCGGAGCTACAGGACGAGATAAGGGATGCCGGCGTCAGGGCTGCTGTGGCTGCGGATTACACATCGGCAGGTACAGTGGAATTCATCTACAAGGACGGAAAGTTCTACTTCATGGAGATGAACACACGTATCCAGGTGGAGCACTGCGTCTCTGAGATGGTCACGAACACGGACATACTCAGGAAGCAGATCGAGGTTGCGATGGGCAG
Source organism: Candidatus Methanofastidiosia archaeon (assembly GCA_016930445.1). Lineage (GTDB taxonomy): Archaea > Methanobacteriota_B > Thermococci > Methanofastidiosales > NM3 > JAFGGT01. Next base: position 11,919 of record JAFGGT010000010.1, read on the forward strand.
GAAGCTCGATGTCACGCAGGACGACATAAAGATCAACGGACACGCGATGGAGTGCAGGATAAACGCCGAGGACCCCCTGAACGACTTCATACCCACTCCGGGTACGGTCAGCACATACGAGGCCCCTGGTGGGCCTGGAATAAGGGTGGACTCCGCAGCGTTCAACGGATTCCAGATCTCGCCGTTCTATGACTCCATGATCGCGAAGCTCATCGTCTGGGACGAGGACAGGAACAAATGCATCACCAGGGTCAGGAGGGCGCTTGACGAGTTCGTCATAAAGGGCGTCAAGACCACTGTGGACCTCCACAAGAGGATGATGGAGAACCCGGACTTCGTCAGCGGCAACTTCGACACCGGTTACATGGCCCGCTCGAAGTTCGTCGAGAAGATGAAGCAGAGGATCCAGGATGAGAAGGCTGCTGAGCTTGCAAGAAGGGAGGCCGAGGGCTTCGGGAATGCAAAGCTGGCAGCGATCGCAGCGGCCATAGCGACCCAGATGAAGAAGGGCGGCAGCGTGGCGGCAAAGCCTGAGGAAGGCGGCGTCGGGAACATATGGGGACTTGCCGGAAGGCTGGACCTCATGGACCTCAAGAGCAAGAGAAGGATGTAAGATTCCTTCTATTATTTTTTCTTTACAACTTATCTCTTTTTATTAGATATTTGAAAAGCCATTTTGAAGAATGTAAAAATCTAAAAAGATAGAAAGTCAAGGCCGGCTCAATCGTAATAACAATTGAGCTCCAACGCCTTATTGATGTCTTCCATGATGCTTATGGCCCTTACAAGCTCGCCGTTAGAGTAAATGGGATTCGAAAGCGAAGCGGCGTTCGCCATGTGTATCTGTGCCTCGTTGATCATCGCCTGGAATCCTGCTGGTATCTCTCCCGGCAGATTTTCCGAAATGCAGTTCCAGATTGAATTCGCCCTTGCAAGCTGTGTATTCGCTAACACCCTGAAAATTAGCGGGCTGGGTTTGTTTGAGGCAGCATCCATAAAAAGCATTACACTGTTTATGAAGAATATCTCATAGTCTCCCCCCTCTCTTCCAGGCCATGTGATGTAAGAGATGCCCGATGGGTCCGCCGCTATCTGCGGATGTTCATCATTGTCATTATTGTCAGTGCCCCGTATAATATCTGTAACTGCTCCAGATGGGTCCATGCCTGCCCAGAATATCTCGGGATTATCTTCTTCCGCCTCTCCTTGCCAGACGAGGTATGAGTTGCCTAAGGAATCGATCGCTATCATTGGATATTCATCCTCATAAGTATTGTCGGTTACTTGCGTGGTGTTAGTAACGGAGCCTGTAGGGTCCACTTTCGCCCAGAATATCTCGTTATCATCCCCCCCTTCCTCTCCGTACCAGGTTAGGTATGAGTTGCCAGATGGGTCGGTCGCTATCTGAGAATCGCCTTCATTGTACGCATTATCAGTGACCTGAGTGGTTGTGAGTGCTCCCAATGAGTCTACCTTAGCCCAGAACACCTCATAGTCCTCTCCTCCCACTTCTCCGTGCCATGTGAGGTATGAGTTGCCTAAGGAATCGATCGCTATCTGGGGGCAATAATCATAATATGTGTTGTTGGTGATCTGGGTTGAGTTTGTGACAACACCTGAGGAGTTCAACTTCGCCCAGAATATATCGTAGTCGTCCCCATCCAATCCGTACCATGTGAGGTATGAGTTGCCTGATGGGTCCGTTGTTATCTGGGGGTCGTAATCTGGGCTAGTATTGTTAGTGACCTGCGTGGGGCTGCTAACTGAACCTGAGGAGTTCACACTAGCCCAGAAGATCTCATAGTCGTCGAAGCTCTCGTTCTGGAACCACGTGAGGTACGAGTTACCAGAGGAGTCAATGGCTATCTGGGGGGAGTGGTCCTCATATGAATTGTTAGTCACCAGAGAGGTGACATTAACGATGCCCGTGGGATCCACACTCGCCCAGAAGATCTCAAATTCGCTTGCCGCTTGCCCTACCCAGGTTAGATAGGAATTGCCTGATGCGTCCACCGCTATCTGCGGGTTGTAATCGCTGTATGTGTTGTCAGTAATCTGAACGGTGGTGATCGTGCCAGAGGGGTCCACCTTGGCCCAGAATATCTCCGCATCTTCATCTCCCTCATCCCCTTGCCATGTAAGATAGGCGTTGCCTAAAGGGTCCACCGCTATCTGAGGCACAAAATCGAAATATGTATTGTTAGTGACCTGTATGGGCGCTAGTTGGCCGGCAACGGGTGTTACTAAAACGAATGTTATCAAGAGGATGGATAAAAACAATAATCTCTTCATATCGATTGCAACTCCATTTGACTTTAAAATATTTGATAATAACTATTTAGATATAATAAAAAATCAATATATAAATCTATTTCGTGTAAAGGAGAAGTATTATCTAAAATCAAGCATTTGCCCTTTGTTTTTACATAAAAAGGCATTGGAGACCAAAAAATCTTTTTTTATAACTGTTCAATTTATCTCATGGCATGTCTTCGTATAGCTTATGACGGAAGCGAATTCTCAGGATCCCAGAGACAGCCAAACTGCATGACTGTAGAGAACAGCATCATCGAGGCATTGATATCTGTTGGGTATGTCAATAGGTTCGAGGAATTGACCACGTTCAGGATGGCATCTAGGACCGACAAGGGGGTCTCTGCGAGGGAGAATCTCCTGAACATCGAATGCCCTAATGGCGACCTAAGGAAGAACAATATGCTCGAGAGGATGAACAACTCCCTTGATCCCATTTGGATAACAGGTTTCTCTGGGGATGTGTTCAAGATGCCGCTTGAAAAGACGTACCACTACCATATGCTCGACCATGGCTACGACCTTCAGCTGGCCGGTGAGCTGTGCAATCTCTTCTCCGGGAATCATGACTATGCCAATTTATCTAAGTTCGATCCGAGAAAGGAGACGACGAGGCATCTGGATATGGATTACGAGTTCAATGGCGACACCATATCCCTCATGTTCTCAGGAAGGGGATTCCTCTGGCAGATGTGCAGAAGGATCGCGACCGTCTTCATCGAGTGCCTTGAGGAAAGGATGACCATTGAGGAGGTGGATGACATCTTGAATAGGAGGAGCGAGAGAAAGGTCATGCCTGCTGATGCCAAAGGCCTGATCCTCTACTCGATAAGAAGCAACATCGGCTTCGAAGATGTCCCAAGCGGTTTGGAGAAGGCATGGGGACACTATGCCCGAGAGAAGGACAATGCAAAGTTGGCCCTGGGCATCAGCCGCGACTTCATCTCAGATGGCTAAGAAGTTCTCTATCACCCACAGATTGCGCACTTCGGGATGGAACAGTATCCCATAGATCTTCTCGTCCCTAGACTCAAATGCAAGGGTGTGCTGCCCATCCACCGCGATCAATCTGAAGTTAATTGGTGCCTCTGCCCCATAATTGTGCAGATGATACCCTTCCATGGTCCGAAGGCCGCCAAGAAGGAAGCTCTCGTACAATATATCTATATTGTGTAGGCCGATGCTTGTCCACTTATACACGTTCCCCCCATATAACATTGAGAGTACCTGCATGCCCGCACATATGCCCAAGATAGGCACGCCGAGCCCCTTCAACAGCTGGAAGCGGTCGAGCTCCTCCATATATCCGTTGTCCTTGAGAGCAGTCCCGCAAAGGATCACCCTGTCCGCTCCTGCAAGGATTTCGGCCGAAAGCTCGCTCCTGTGGATAACCGTGCATTCGTGCTCGCGCGATACTGCCTTCCTTATGGGCTCAACGAACTCGTAGCGCGAAAGGGAATCCTTCTTGAAGCATAGGTCGACAAGAAGTGTCATTTTTCCACCAGCCTTGCATCTTTTATCATCATCCTGCCGCTGTGGTTTTTGTAATCCTTATCAAAGGAAGAAATCTTAATCCTCCTCTTGAACGAGGGCCCGTCGACCACCATCGTCTCTATCTCCCCTCCCTCGCCTGATGGATTGATCCCATACTTGGCCTTGAGAGCTGCCAGCTCGGATAGCATGCCTTGGTCCATCTGCCTCCCTATCCAGCTCTCGTCCAGAGGATATGCGAACACACCTGAGATGAGGACCTTGAATCCATCAGAGAGCAGCATATCTAAGTATTCGAGCTGGTCTATCTGCCATAGGGGATTGAAGCACCATATTCCAAGGTCGTTGCAGATCCATTGCACCCTCGAGGCCTGGTACACCGATGCTATCGCCCCTGTCACCACCCCCTCTATGCCATATTCAGAGATTGCATGGGCGATTGCGTACCTGAGGTCGTCGAGCTCCGCCTCCTTCTCCCCGAGGGTCCTCCATTCCAGGTAGGGGATGCCCATAGCCTTGGCGATCATGGGGCACTTGTCTATGTTGGGCGTGTGGAACATGTAGCTTTCCTCGTTCTCTGACACTACTGTTATCAGGCATGCCACGTCCTCGGTCTTGGACGCCCTGTAGCATGCGTACACGGAATCCTTGCCGCCTGAGAAGAGAACCCCCAATCTCATGATATGATAATCACCTTCAGACATCTAAAAAGATTTGTTCGCCATATTTCCAAGGGACCGAAAACTTTATAAATAAGGAATATACTTACATATAGTAAAGCTAATATTAAGTTAGTTTAATGGAGGTAAGGAAGATGAGAGGATACAATCCATGGGATGAGCTTATGAGAATGCACCAAGACCTCGACAGGGTCTTTGAGGGTTTTATGCTGCCAAGGAGAAGAGCGCTCCTAGGCAGAGGCGAAATGAAGGAAGATGATGTCCAGGCGTACCAGGAGCCCACTTCCGACGTGATGGACAAGGGCGATTCCTTCCATGTGATACTAGACCTTCCAGGCGTGAACAAAGAGGACATCTCGATTACTGTTCACAAAAGGTCGGTCGATGTGAAGGCCGAAAGGGAGAAGGAGAGCACTGAGGAAAAGGAGAGCTACTTCGTCCACGAGCGAGGCTACGTGGGATACGCCAGAAGCATACCACTGCCGAAGGACATTGTCCCAGAGGAGACGAAGGCGACCTACAACAACGGCTTGCTCGAGTTGACACTGAAAAAGTTGGAGCCGACCAAGGACGAACCGTACAAGGTCGACTTAAATTAATATAATAAATGAGGATAATATTCACACAGGTGTAAAAAATGAAAGAAGAACAAAGGCTGTTTACTGTTGCAGATGCCGAAAAGATGGATGTTGGAAGGCAGATAGTCAGGCTTTCCTCGAAGTCCATGGACGAGGCCAGGCTAAAAACCGGTGACTTCGTCCAGCTTGAGGGGCAGAGGTCTGCAGTGGCGGTCGTTTGGAGAGGAAAACCGGAGGACGAGGGCCTTGATATCATAAGGATGGACGGAATCCTCAGGAAGAACGCAGGGGTCTCCCTAGGTGACAAGATCAAGGTCACCAAGGTTGAGGGAGAGAACGCGAAGGTCCTCGAGCTGGCGCCGCTGGAATACGAGCTGCAGATCCGCGGTGACATATCAGAGTACTTCAGGCAGAGGCTGATGGACAAGCCAGCGATAAAAGGCAGCATATTCATACTCGACATATTCACAAATCAGATTCCGTTCATCGTCACGAGGACCGAACCCAAGGGCTGCGTAAGGGTCACTATTGGGACAGAGATCAAGGTCTCGGACAAGCCCACGAAGGTCTCAGAGCTGACGAAGGTGCCTGACGTCACGTATGAGGACATAGGCGGCCTGGGCGAGGAGATACATAAGATACGTGAGATGATAGAGCTTCCGATGAAGCATCCGGAGATCTTTGACAAGCTCGGCGTGCAACCCCCGAAGGGCGTGCTGCTCTATGGCCCGCCTGGCACGGGCAAGACGCTACTTGCAAAAGCACTCGCCAACGAGATAAGCGCCAACTTCAGCGTTATCAACGGCCCGGAGATCATGTCCAAGTACTATGGCGAGTCTGAGCAGAATCTCAGGAACGTGTTCATAGAGGCGGAAAAGAACGCCCCTTCGATAATATTCATAGACGAGATAGATGCAATCGCCCCGAAGAGGGAGGAGATAAAAGGCGAGGTCGAGCGGAGGGTGGTGTCGCAGCTCCTGACTCTCATGGACGGCCTGAAAGGAAGGGGGAAGGTCGTGGTAATAGGTGCAACGAATCTAGAGGATACACTTGACCCTGCCCTAAGAAGGCCTGGGAGATTCGACAGGGAGATAGAGATCGGCGTCCCGGATGAGAAGGGAAGAAGGGAGATACTCCAGATACACACCAGGGGGATGCCACTTGACAACGTGGACATCAAGGAGCTTTCATCCATCACCCACGGCTACGTAGGCGCAGATCTTGAGTCCCTCTGTAAGGAGGCCGCAATGAAGGCTCTGAGAAGGCATATGCCAGAGATAAGCGGCAAGGAAGTGAACATCTCCTCTGAACTGCTCAACAGCCTCACAGTAACGCATGATGACTTCATGGACGCGTACCACGAGGTGGAGCCGTCCGGCATGAGGGAGGCCTTGATAGAGGTCCCTAACGTCAAGTGGGAGGACATCGGCGGCCTTGAAGGCGTCAAGAAGGAACTCAAGGAAGTAATCGAATGGCCTCTTAAATACCCTGAAGTATACAAGAAGATAGGTATATCCCCGCCGACTGGAGTGCTACTCTACGGTCCCCCGGGAACTGGTAAGACATTGCTCGCAAAGGCCGTCGCCAATGAGTCCGACGCCAACTTCATCACCATAAGGGGCCCCGAGCTCATATCAAAGTGGGTAGGCGAATCCGAGAAGGGCATCAGGAAGGTCTTCAAAAGGGCCAGGCAGGTGGCGCCGTCGATAATATTCTTCGACGAGATCGATGCCATTGCCGGAACCAGGGGGGAAGAGGTCGGAACCAAGGTCACTGAGAGGATGGTGAATCAGCTGCTCAGCGAGATGGACGGCGTGGAGAAGCTTGACAAAGTGACGGTGATCGCGGCCACAAATAGGCCTGATATACTTGACGAGGCGCTCCTCAGGCCAGGGAGATTCGACTCAATAGTCAAGATACCGATGCCAGACAAGGAGGCAAGGCTCGAGATACTCAAGGTCCACACCAAAAACATGCCAATGGACAAGGATGTGAACTTGGAGGACATGGCTGAAAAGACAGAAGGATTCACTGGTGCGGACATCGCCTCAATGACCAGGGAGGCTGGCATGAACGCGATAAGGAGAGACCTTGAGAAGGCTGAGATAGTCACAAAGGAGAACTTCGAGAAGGCAATGGAGAAGTCAAAGACCGAGATGAGAAGGGAGAGGAAGTTCTTCGATTAAGATAAAAGGTGCTAATTCCACTTCATTATTCCACCTTTTTTTCTTTTTATTACCCACATCCTTATTTAAATTGGATTATAAAAGAACTATATATACAGTATATAGATTAATTCTGAAAGCCTTTTATAGAAATATTATCGACTTATATCGTATGCCTGACAAGAAGAAAGTATTGTTCATCTGTGTCCATAACAGTGCTAGGAGCATTATCGCAGAGTCGCTTTTGAATTCCATGGCTGGCCACAGATTCGCTGCCGAGAGCGCTGGTCTCAATCCGACCGAAGTACATCCGCTTACAATAGAAGTATTGAAGGAAGAGGGTATAGATGTTTCAGATCACAAGACTAAGAGCGTTTTTGATATCTTCAAGGAAGGCAGATTATACAATGCCGTAATAACTGTTTGCGAAAAGTCTAAGGAGGCCAAATGCCCCATATTCCCTGGCGTGGCCTATCGCGATCACTGGCCGTTCGAGGATCCTCTCAATTTTGAGGGAACATATGAGGAGAGGCTTGAGAACATGAGGAAAGTGAAAGAAGATATCAGGAAAAGACTGAATAGCTTTATTGAATGCATTTGTCATATAGAGAAGTAATCTTTTATTTCATTTATTTCTCTTTTTTAATCATAGTGCATTATCGCGCCGTATTCTGGCTTCTCGAATTCCTTGGATCCGCACCTCGGGCACTTTGGCGGCGCATCGAAGGTAAATCTTCCGCCACAGCTGCACCTTTCAAGGCGCTCTACTATCAGGTTCTGATAGCTTCCCTCATCAAGCGGCTCTATATCTGGCAGATCCTGGATCGTCTTGTCCCATTCCGATGAGGCAACGCAGAAAGGACCTGGCAGCCCCTTCACGAAGCGAATATGGAGATCGCCGATCTCCTTGAAGTCCACTGACCTCTCCTTTCCGCATTCCTCGCAGTGGAGCAGGTGAAAGAAGAATCCACCGCCATAGCTTGCTGTAAACCTTTTCATGCAGTTCTTGCAGACGACGCTATAGCTTGTTCCCATGATAATCGCACCAATATCTAAGATGTATAGGACACGTTTATAGATTTTGGCTTATCTTAAGGGCCGAACCAGCCCTTGAGCACCCTCAATGCGTTTATAGTCACGAACTTGCTTGGCTTCCCCTTTCTTTCAATGTTAATTTGGAATTTACCGTTGAATGTTGACTCAAGCAGCCAGCGTCCATCGGCGTCCTGTTTAGAGATTATCAGATCAATTGCATCCTGCATCCTTGGGTCCCT
>JAFGGT010000011.1 GCA_016930445.1 Candidatus Methanofastidiosia archaeon
AGCCAGACGACAGGAAGACCCAGTTCTACAACTACGGGATGTGGAAGCAGTCAAAGAGGAAGACTGCCTACGTAGAGGCTGCAAAGAAGATCGAGAAAGAGAGGGGCATCCCAGGTTACAACCCGGATGTTGGTCTTGCTCAGGGTCAGAGACTTCTCATGCCTTACCAGCTGAACCACACTGACTACATCGTTGACATGGACGATCTGCACTTCATGAACAACGCCGCAATGCAACAGATATGGGACGACATCAGGAGGACCGTCATAGTCGGTATGGACATGGCACACAACATCCTCGAGAAGAGGCTGGGCAAGGAGGTCACACCTGAGACCATCAACCACTACCTAGAGCTCATAAACCACACAATGCCCGGTGGCGCTGTCATCCAGGAGCACATGTGTGAGGTAAACCCAGAACTTGCATCAGATTGTTATGTGAAGTTCTTCACTGGTGACGACGAGCTTGCGGACCAGATCGACAAGAGGTTCTTGATCAATATCAACAAGAGCTTCCCAGAGGACCAGGCAGAATCCATAAAGAAGGCGATTGGAAAGTCATCTTTCCAGGTTGTCAGGGTACCTTCACTTGTTGGGCGTATCTGCGACGGTGGTACCATCTCAAGATGGTCCGGTATGCAGATCGGTATGACAATGATGGGCGCATACAACATGGCAGCCGGTGAGGCAGCAACAGCCGACTTCTCGTACGCTGCAAAGCACGCTTCAGTCATCGGTATGGCTTCGCTCATGCCTGCAAGAAGGGCGAGGGGTCCAAACGAGCCCGGAGGTATGCCTTTCGGTGTACTTGCGGACACAGTACAGTCCAGCCGTCTATACCCAGATGACCCAGGCAGGCACACACTCGAAGTGATAGCAGCAGGTGCGGTCGTATACGATCAGATATACCTCGGTTCATACATGAGTGGTGGCGTAGGTTTCACACAGTATGCATCAGCAACATATACCGACAACATCCTTGAGGACTTCGTATACTACGGTATAGACTACATCAAGGACAAGTACGGCGCGTTCTGCTCTGTAAAACCTTCTGTCGAGAACATCCAGAAGATATCGACAGACATCGCTGTATACTGTCTCGAAACATACGAGAACTACCCAACGGTCATGGAGTCGCACTTCGGCGGAAGCCAGAGGGCAGCTTGCATATCAGCCGCATCTGGTTGTGCCACAGCAATGGCGACAGGATCCGCGACGGCAGGTATCAACGCTTGGTACCAGTCACAGCTCCTACACAAGGAAGAGATGGGAAGGCTCGGTTTCTACGGATACGACCTGCAGGACCAGTGTGGTTCATCGAACTCATTCTCATTCAGGGGAGACGAGGGTCTGCCTTTCGAGATGAGGGGTCCAAACTATCCTAACTACGCCATGAACGTGGGCCACATGTCCGCCTACTCAGGTATAGCAACAGCACCACACGCAGCCCGCGGAGACGCTTGGACGCTGTCTCCAATAATAAAGGTGGCATTTGCTGACGATTCTCTGATATTTGACTTCGGTCACGTCACAAAATGCTACGGTAAGGGCGCGATGAGGGAGTTCGTACCTGCTGGAGATAGGGACGCCATAGTACCATAAACTCTTAATTTTCTTTTTTTCCTTTTATTTACTCAGAAAAAACCATTTACCCAAAAATTTATAAATCGCCAATTCACTACATCAATAGCTATATAAAGTGATAATTTGTATATGGCACATTCTAAGGATATATAATGAATACTTTATCATCATGCCAATCGGAAGTACAAAACATGCATAAAAAAAAGCTTATTGTCCTATCATTGGCCATAATGCTGCTTTTCACGAATTTGGTATCGGCCTCATCTAGAGATGATATCTCCAGAGATTTCTTCATTGACCCCTATACTGGAGAAACGAACTGTAGGATAGTGGTCGGCCAAAACGCCGCCGCATCGGATGCGATGTCCGCTGCCTGGATAGCTGCGCAAATAGGCACCATGTCCTATTACGAGGAATACAAAGAGACTTACACAAGCGACATTATGATGTTCTATTCCAAGGAACAGACATATCATAAGAAGACTAGCAGCACGGGGACAAGTGACGAGACCAACACACAGTCATATATAGATTCATCTTACAGCGGGAGCTTGAACATAAAGGCCCTGATACCTTATCAGCCCCAAAGTGAGCCTTTATGGGACTATGACATATATGTAGACCCTTACTCTGATTTTGGGGATTCTACAAACTGGTTGAAGGATACGGGCTTCTCATTTGAAACGATCTCACTTGACCTGTCCGTGAGAGACACCATCAATAATCAGACAATAATCGATTTAAGTGAGCCTGCCACAATCCAAAGAAACGTCTCAAAAGAAAGCCTTGATTTGGAGACAACCCAAACTTATCCTGCCATATACCCAAGACACTATTGGGGCACAGAAAGCGATATCACGGCCTATGACCCTCTTGGAGGTCTGGAGTACAGGACGATAGTATATGGCCTTAGGGAACCAATAGAGGCCAGGGAGCTCCCAGGCATAATAATGACTAAAGAACTTGTCACCATCCTTAGAGAAGGCGTGGCAGAAGACCTTTACATATACTATGGGGACGTCTTCTTCCTAGGCAACATGTATAACTGCCTAGAATTCGGAACTGACGAAGATGGTTATGACTACATGCTTTACGGAACCCCTAAATGGGAAGAGGCAGAGATGCAAGCGGGTGAGAGCCACGATCTCATAAACGGATGGACTGTGACCATCGCCAAGATAGATATTTACAATGCATCGGTCTCCCTATTGATAAGTGATTCAGATAAATCCAAAATCGTGGATGTGCCTGAGGGCCAATCCTTGATAATAACAGAGGATCTGTTGCCAGGGGTCTCCCCAACAATATTATGTGTATATCCTGAAAAGATCAGCATTAAGGACTCATTGACGGTAACATGCATCTTCTATGCCTTAAATGACTATGGATGCCTTAAGGAAACGATATATGGCATAGATGCTCCATTCTCCATAAACAACGGCATGGAATGGCACTTGGACATAGTACCATGTGATAGCATACAGGAAAGGGACCTGGATAACGATCCTGTGCTTTTCGAAGAAGGCAATCCGAGCTTTGACGTCTCGGACAAATTGAAGGTGTACTCATCGGCCATAGATGATGAGGTGTGCGTTCCTTATCTTGAGCTCTGGTTGGCCACGTCTGTCGAGCCGGAAGGCAATGCCATAGACATCAGCTTTACCCAGGAGGATGGAAAGGAGTACTTCCATGTGGACATCATGGACAATGTGAGCACGGACCTTACGATAGATGACCACATAATCATTGGAAGGACCATTAAGAACAGCCAGACCATCAGGCATTATACCGATATCGACAGTTCAAATCTGGCCATAAGGGACGTCCAGGTGAATGTGGACATAAAGAGCGATTACAATCTTATACTCGTTGGAGGCCCAGTGGTGAACTCGATGGTGAACGAGCTCATAATACTGGGCATAACAACTATGGAATACTGGACTAGCTCCTATGGGGAATATGTTGTCTTCAATGATGCGTTCGTCAATGGAAAGGACGTGATAGTGGTGGCTGGCAGGGACAGGGACGCCACTAATAAGGCAACGAAATCACTTCTTAATCTTATGACAGCATTGGAATAATGCCACTATTATCAAAATTAAATATTTTTCTTTCAATAACAATAATAAACGTTATTATTGTTATTTTTTGAGTTTAAGTAATGATTATATTTTATAATATCTTCGAAAATAACCATTTCAAGTGAAAAGATTAAAAAGCCGGTTCAGAAGACCTTTTTTATGGCATCCGCAATTGAGAAAGTCCATAAGGGCACAACGATCGGCATAGTAGGTGTTGGTTACGTTGGCCTTCCATTAGCAATTTGTTTCTCTGAAAAATACAAGGTAATAGGTTATGACACATCAACTAAGAAAATAGAATCGTTGAAGAAGGGAACATCATATATTGACGATGTCACTGACGATACGCTAAAAAGGCATCTAGGTATAAGATTCTTCCCAACATCGGACGATGAGGAGCTCAAAGACTGTGACTACATCATGATAGCGGTGCCAACTCCAATAGATAAAGATAGGAAACCAGACCTTGGGCCGGTGATCAATGCAACAAAGACCATATCTGGGATATTGCAAAGAGGCCAGACCATTATATTGGAATCCACAACATACCCTGGGACTGTTGAGGAGATAATGAAGCCTATATTGGAAAAGAGCGGCCTTAGGGCGGGCATTGACTTCTTTTTGGCATACTCGCCTGAGAGGATCGACCCTGGAAACAAGAAAAACACCATATATAACACGCCAAAGATAGTAGGTGGCATAGATGAAAAGACGACCCAGAATGTCAAAGACATCTATCAGAGCGTGATATCTGCACCAATAATGGCTGTTAGCAACATAAGGACCGCAGAGGCGACAAAGATATTTGAGAACGTCTTTAGGGCAGTGAACATCGCACTGGTAAACGAGCTATCAATAATATTTGATAACATGGGTATAAACATATGGGAGGTGCTTGATGCGGCATCAACAAAACCCATGGGTTTCATGGCCCATTATCCCGGTGTGGGCGTTGGTGGGCACTGCATACCGGTCGACCCCTACTACCTATCCTACAAGGCCAAAAAGATTGGGCATACGACAAGATTCATTGAACTGGCGGGAGAGATAAACCATTACATGCCAATACACGCCGCATACCTTGCCATGGACGCCATGATAAAGGCAGGATTGGAGCTGGAAAATTCAAGTGTGTCCGTATTGGGTGTTTCCTATAAACCGAACACGAACGATACTAGGGATTCGCCATCCATTAGCCTTTTGGAGCAGTTGAGCGAGAATGTCAGGGAAACGAGGTACTTCGATCCGTTTGTGCCCAATTTGACGATTAATATGAAGGAGTTAATCGGTTGCCCCTCCATTGAGGAGGCACTGGACAGCGATTGCATAATACTTGCCGTCCCCCATGATATCTTCAAGGAAATTGGGCTAGAAGAGAAGATCAATAAATCGAGAATAAAGGCAGTAGTGGATTGCAAGAACATGCTTGATAAGAAAAGGATTCAAAATATAGTGTATAAATGCCTTGGAGACGGTGATAAGATATGAAAGTTCTCACTGTAGTGGGGGCTAGGCCGAATTTCGTAAAGGTAGCCCCATTGGTAAAACAGATGGAAAAGATGGGGATCGACTTCGACCTGGTCCATACTGGACAGCATTACGATAGGGAGCTTTCAAAGGACTTCTTCGACCAGCTCGAAATACCGGACCCTAACATATACCTCGGTGTCGGATCCGGGACACATGGAGTTCAGACAGGCAAGACGATGATGAAGATGGAGGAGGTCCTCATGGCAGATTCCTACGATATTGTATTGGTCGTTGGGGATGTGAACTCCACTCTCGCCGCTTCAATAGCTGCAGTAAAACTACAGATCCCTGTAGGGCACATAGAGGCCGGGTACCGTTCCTTTGACATGCAGATGCCCGAGGAGGTGAATAGGGTACTGGTCGACAGGGTCTCGCAATTGCTCTTTGCACCTACAGAGAACTCAGTGCTAAATCTGCTAAACGAGGGCATTGACAAAGAAAGGACATTTCTTGTAGGAAATATCATGGTAGAGACATTATTGAAAAACATTCATAGGATGGAGAGGCCAGAGGTCCTGGATGACATTGGCGACTACATGGTCCTTACACTACACCGGGCAGAGAACACCGATGACAGGAATAGACTGCTTTCAATTCTGAAGGGAGCCGGGAACAGCGATGTGCCGGTCATATTTCCAGTTCATCCAAGAACAAAGGAAAAGCTAAGGTCGCATGGCATCAATGGGGAGTTGGAAAAGAACAAGAACATTATCTATACGAAGCCCCTTACATATTTAGAGTTCCAGTACCTTCTTGCCCATTCCAAATGCGCCCTAACAGATTCTGGTGGTGTGCAGGAGGAGGCCATGGTGCACAAAGTGCCGTGTCTAACATTGAGAAAGAACACCGAAAGAATGATCACAATGCAATATGGCGCCAACAAGCTTGTCGGCACAGACACCTGCCTTATCTCGACTGAGATAGGGAGGATCCTGCGGGGGGAGTACAAAGCCTGGCCAATCCCCCCATTCTGGGATAAGAGGGTATCGAAAAGGATACTCTCATGCATTGTGGACCACCAGGAGCTGCTTTTCGTGCCAACTTCGGACCTTATTACCCAGTAAGGTCCGGCTGACCATGTTCACGAGAGACGAAGTAAGATAGTATTATCAGCGCGATGCCCAAAAATAGTAGTAAGAGTCCATGCAAAAGTAGCCTTCCGGTAAAATTGCCGCTGAGGATGTTCAGAACATCGGACACTAGCTTCTCGCCCTCCACGTTCGAGGTTATGGACCCTATAATATTTCCCATAACGAATGAGGCGATGGTAAGTGATACGCCCGGCACGATCAAGGTTGAACCAAAATGCCTCATCTTCTCAGCGAGTCCCTTTGCCAATAAGAGCATCAAAACCAATAATATTATCGACAGCACATACAAAAGATTCCTGAAATCATTGAAAAGTGAATTAAGATTCTTAATCTCACTTAGGCCTTCCTCGCCCACAATTTCAGAGAGGTCTATATTGTCAGGTATCTCCTCTAGAATCTCGTCTGCGTCTTTGTCAGGATAATCCGTTTCCAGTACATTTCTCATCTGAGGTTTAAGCTCCTCAAGTCCTATGTTGCCCTCGATCGTCTCGACATCTCCATCAAGATAATCAAAGAGATTGTTCACGATCATCGTCATGTTATCCTTGACCCATTGGGGGGGCAGAACACTGACAATGACGTCCTTTAGCTCCGCCTCATCGAGCTCATTGACCTCCTCATCAAGCATCAGGGAAAGTTGTCCCCCGATTGCCTCTGGCAGCCTATCAAAAACGTTTGCCTCCTCAAAACCATTTATATAGAAGTTCGGATTAGTCAAGGTGGAGTCCACCTCATATACGAACAATGTCGATGTCAGTATTATGGGGGCTATGATCGATACCAGTATGAGGAATAGTTTTCTAGCTGTCATTAAATATATTATAGCATATCTTTTATTTATTCCTTTTTATGCA
>JAFGGT010000053.1 GCA_016930445.1 Candidatus Methanofastidiosia archaeon
CTTGAGGAGATGGGGTTTGAGCTTCTCACTCCCTACGATTCCCATGGGGGGATAGTGTCGTTCATGGCAAAGGACCCTGGATCGGTCTTGAGAGAGCTGTTGAAAAGGAGGATATCGGTCTCCCATAGGGGAGGTATAAGGGCATCCACGCACTTCTGGAACAACAAGGAAGATATTGACACACTGCTTAATGCGCTTGGTGATATATGATGTTCATCCACGCTGCAGATGCCCATCTTGGCATCAACAGGTACTCAAAGGCCGATCCGGACACGGGGGTCAATCTAAGAAGCATGGATTTCCTGAAATCATTCAACGAGCTCTGTGACTTTGTCGTCGAAAGGTCCCCTGACCTCTTCTTGATATCTGGTGACCTATTCGATAGGGTCAATCCCTCGAACTATATGAGAAGAGCCGTTCAGGAGAGGTTCATGGAGCTATCGGGCGCATCTATAGACACCGTCGTAATATCCGGAAATCACGAGACCCCCAGGAGCAAGGGCGTCTCGAACCCTCTGATCCTCTACAAGGACATTGAACATATACACATAGTACTATATCCTAAAGTGTTGGAGATCGGAGATTATTGCATAAATGCCGTTCCATACACCGCACATCCCCAGAGGTTCATTGACAAGCCTGAGGGAGGCCTATATTCCATACTTATGCTGCATACCAGCATCGAAGGGGCAAAGGTCGGGTCCGAGAGATACATGTGCTTTGAGGAGAGCGCAGTCAAGCGCACGGAGATCCCAAACTACGATTACGTTGCATTGGGCCACATCCACAAGGCTCAGGATCTCTCCACGAGCCATTCCAGGATCATCTACTCGGGATCCCTTGAGCGGTACGACTTCAACGAGCTCTCGGAGGCGAAGGGTTTCTACATTGTCGAGGAAGAACCGAAGTTCTACGAGATCGAGACAAGGCCGATGATATCGATGTCCGTTGAGGTCGACGGGCTTTCTGGATATGAGATAACCGATAGGAGCAACGAGGCCCTTGGGAAGAGTGGCCTGGATGGAAAGCTGGTAAGGCTTGAGCTCCTTGGCAAGATGAACGAATCGGAGAGGAACAACATCAACTTCGCCCAGATAAGGGAAACGGCCATGGGGTCCCTTCACTTTTCGATAGTCGATAGGACAATGGCCCACGATTATCATAGGATCAGGGAGGACAAGGTCATATTCTCGCCATATGCCGAGCTCGAGAGGCACCTGAAGATGATAAACAGCTATGATGATGAGACCTACGATAAGGGGTGCAGGATAATAGAAGGGAGAATAGAAGGATGATAATAGAACAAGTGGACCTCATAAACTTCAAGAAATATGCCCAAGAGAAGATATTCCTGGGAAAAAGGGTGATCGGGATCTTTGGGCAGAACGGTGCCGGCAAGTCCACAATATTCGATGCGATATGTTGGTGCCTCTATGGGGTCACACCAACGATTGGCAAGGAAGGCCAGAGCGTCAAGCAGAATGAGCTGATACTGGACGGCCAGGAGGACATGGGCGTCGAAGTGTCATTTCGCTATGATGGGCAGTTCTACAAGGTACATAGGTTCGTGCGTAAGGATGGGATCACCGCTGCGGTCAGGCTGGAGAACGAGCTTGTTGCAAGGACGTCCAAGGAGGTCACAGCCTACATAACCAAGATATTGGGTCTTGATGCCAAGGCCTTCATATCCGCATCATTCATAAGGCAGAACGAGATCGACCTGCTAACAAGCCAAAGAGCGGCAAAGAGGAGGGAGATGATAAATCGCCTTTTCAATCTACAGCTCTACGACCAGTTCCAGTTCGATGCAAAGGGCAAAAGGAGGGAAACTGAATCGGAGATACTGATCAAGGACGAGAAGATCAAGGGGCTCAAGAGGGAGATGGAATACTTTTCTGAGATACTTTGCGATGAGAAGGCGATAATGAGGGACCTTTCAAGGCACCAGTCCAGGATAGAGGCGCTGAACAGGGATTTCGATAAGCTTGAGCAGGAGAGGTCTAGGCTTCAGGTGGCATTGGACGAGATGCTCGAACATGAGGGGGCTGTAAGGGAACTTGTGGCGCGAAAATCAGAGATGCGGGCCTCCATAGAGAGGGAAAGGGCATCCCTGGGGGAGGCGGAGAGCGCTAGGTCCCAACTGCCATCATTAGAACTGAAAATAAGCCAATTCAAAGAGATAATGAATGAAATAGAGTCCCTGCAACCGAAAAGGGACAGGGCAAACGAGATAATTGTTAAGATTAGGGAAGCTGAAGAAAGGAAAGTGGCATTGGAAGCCGAGGCCGCAGGTAAGAGAAGTGCCTTACAGGGCAAGCTAGCATCATATTCCAAAAGAAGGGATGAGCTTTCATCACAACTAGCGGGATTGTCGCAGGTGCTCGATTCAAGGAAGGCGGGCCTTAAGGACCCAGGCATCTTGGAGATGGAATTGGAAAAGGCCAATGAGGACCTTGAGAAGATAAATGATAGGCTTTCGTCCGAGAGCCAGGAGCTCGTGCGCCTGTCTTCTTCCTTTGAGAAGCTTTCGAAGGAGCGGGAGACCCTTAGCACCCTTAGTGGGGAATCCAGATGTCCGACCTGCAAACAGCCTTTGGGGGAGGAGGTCAAGAAGGCGCTGACCGAGAAGAACGATGCTGACGTTGAAAGAATCTCTGTGATGATATTGCGCCAAAGGAACAGGCTCGAAAGGATCTCCGACCTGAAGGCAGAGACCCAAGATAGGCAGAGAAAAGCCATAACCGGCCTTAGAGAGGCCAAGGAGCTGGAGAAGGATATCTCATCCATCATGATAAACATGTCCGATCTGGAGAGCAACCTAAGGGCTGTCAAATCCGCAATTGCTGAAGCAGAGGGCGAGGCGTCCTTGCTAAATGCGCATTATTCTGATTCCATGTCCTTTACCGAGAAGAGAGTAAGTGATATGAGGGCCGAGCTCGACGGCCTTGGATTCTCTAATGAAAGATACGGATCCTTAAAAAAGGAAGCTGAAGGGTACGAACAGGCCATCTTGGCCAAGGAGAGGTTTGAATCCCTTGCTTCCAAAAAGGAGTCTCATCTTGAGGAGATAGGCCGATTGGAGACGGACATTGCCAATATGGATAAGGAAGTTGAAAGGCACAGGGCTCATGTCTCTAACATACCAAGGACCAGGTCAAGGATGGCCAAGGTGGATGAGGCTTCCAAGAAACTGAAGGATGAGATATCAGCCATCAGGGTCGAGATGGGCAAGCTTTCAGAGAAGATAAGTTCTAACGAGGTGCTAAAGGCACGCAGAGCCGAAGTAGGGGGCAGGATGGAAGGCGAAGAAAAGGCCTTGGAGGAGCTACGGGAAAATGAGCGAAGGTACAACATTCTTGCCGAAGCGTTCGGCAACATCCCTGTGAACATCCACGAGAGGCTGAAACCAATAATACAGATGGAGGTCTCGCAACTTCTTGACGCCATCACCCAAGGCAAATATCCTGCCGTGATGATCGACGAGGAATATACTGTGCAAGTTTCCTACAACGGCATCTTCTACCCGATCTACAGATTTTCGGGGGGGGAGAAGGACCTTATCAATCTATGTCTTAGAATAGGCATCTCAAGGGTCCTTGTCTCACTGTCAAAGGAGCAGGGATTTGCTCATTTGGAATCATTGTTCCTCGATGAGACCTTCTCTTCGCTCGATACTGACAGAAGGCGCAATCTGATGGCCGTACTGAACAAGTTAGAGAATTTCTTCTCCCAGATAGTCATCATCACGCATGTGGAGGATATCAAGGAGATGATACCCGATGCGATAATGGTCGAGGAGAACGATGACGGAACTGCAAGAATAAGCACAATAATATAAATTATATATAATTTTGTTACTTTGATACTACAATAATTCGATATTTATTATAGAAATATTTATATAACTTATAGAGATTTACATTGTGTGCTTAATATGAAAGTAGAGGAAATTATGTCCAAGGACGTCATTTGCGTGAATGTGCCAGGAATGAGAAAAAAGGCACTTGAGCTCATGCAAAAAAACAATGTGTCTGGCCTTCCCGTTGTCGAAGAGAAATCAAAGAAGCTTGTTGGGATGGTTACCCTTGATGAGCTTCTGAAGAATCCGGACGAGGAGCAGATCGCCCTGGTCATGAGAAGGCTTGTCGTCACTGTAGAATCCAACAAGGACGTAAAAGAAGCTGCGGGCATATTCCTTGAAAAGAACGTCTACCGACTCCCAGTCGTTGAGAACGGCATACTTGTAGGGATGCTAACGGTTGAGGATGTCATTAAAAGGGGGCTTTCATCCATGGAAAGCGACGTGCCGTGCTCCGAATACATGAAAAAGAGCGTGACGGCAGCATGGGAGGAAACACCGCTTCATCTTATCTTGAAGGTCATGGACTATTCAAAATCCCTATGTGTGGTGTTGATCAACAACATGGGCCAGCTGACCGGTGTGCTTGACAATTCCGATCTTATAAAATATGGCGAGATAGTGGAAGAGACCGATAAGACCTCGATGAACAAGGGCGCTGACGACGACGATTGGACCTGGGAGACAAAGAGCACACTCTACATAGGCACCAAGCGTTTGAGACTTCCTACCAAACCTGCCAAGGAGTTCATGACGGGCGAAGTCGTCAAGGTATCCCCCACCGCCACGATCACCGAGTGCGCCAGATTGATGAGAAAGCATGACGTGGAACAGCTCCCTGTGATAGACGAGGACAACGACATTGTAGGCATTTTAAGGGACATAGATCTTCTCAGATTCTTCACTTATGACGTTTGACCTTTTTTTTAATGAACATATCTCTATCAGCAGAGAACATATGTCATATTATTCTTAATTTTTAATTTTCCCATTTTGATTTTAAACAAGGTCATATTTTCTTTTTATTTATTTATTCAAGACATTTTATTTTATATTCTTCTCTTATATAGAATAATATTATCTTCTTTTTTAAAATAGGAAATATTTAAGAATTATTCATTATTTTACTAATGATAATATATTTTTGAATATTTTTACCGAAAGTTATTTATATTATATTTTGCCTATATTTAATGTGTTTTATATATAGTATCCATACTATATATGGACAATATGCTAAGAAGAGATTCTAATTCGCCCGCGGGCGATGGAGGGAAAATGCATGCATAAAGATTGGAAAAAGTTTGGAGCTTTGTTTTTAATAGTGACTTTGGTTGCAGTGACTTGCTCCGCTTGTATAGGTGGAGGGGGAGAGGAAACTACGACCCCGGCGCCTACGACTCAACCGCCAACGGTGGCAAACGTATTGCCAGACGGGATGGATGCTCAGTGGAAGACATTCTTTGAGTCATACGACTTCGACGGCGATGGAGTCCTATATACATACGACATGTACCTAGGCAGGGACGATGCAGAGGTCGACTTTGCAACGATGACCGGAGGCGCCTTCAGGAACATGACGGCAGAGATATCCGATTGGGACCCGATTGACGTTACGGATACCGCATCTGATACCGTTGTTTCAAAGCTTTACAGCGGACTGGTGCAGTATGTGCCCGGAACGACGGACCCAATGCCGGACCTGGCAGTAGCCTGGGAAGCTAACGACGCAGGAGACGTCTTCACGTTCTACCTGAGACAGGGAATAACCTTCCACAATGGCGAGGAGTTCACAGCAGATGATGTGGTCTTCTCCTGGGAAAGGTTGCAGAATCCTGTATACGCAAGTGCCAGGATATCGTTCTTGACGAACTATGTCGAATCCTACAGGGCGGTCAGCGACTATGTCTTTGAAGTGACACTTAAGGACCCATTTGCACCATTCCTGACCTTGATGACATACACATGTTTCAAGGTCCTGCCAGAGGATTACGTGTCCTCATCCGAAGTTGTCGGAGAGACGACAGAGGAGGGTGTGACAAAGAACTGGCTGTACTTCCCAGTAGGTACTGGCCCCTGGAAGCTGAAGGAATACGTTTCCGGTGACCACCTATACCTTGAGGCAAACCTTAACTATTGGGCGGGAAGGCCATACCTTGACGAGTTCAGATACAAGTTCGTTGAGGAGGACGACACCATAGTGCAGGCTTGGAAGGCCGGTCAGATCGATGTCTGTGGAATTCCTTCACAGTACTGGGATGACTTCAACGAGAACTATCCTGAGACCCTACAGACAGTGTCAGAGCTCGCAACTTACTTCATGTACTTCAACTGTGGGGCATGGCCGTTCGATAGCCTTGCCATGAGACAGGCTGTTACATGTGGTATTGAGAGGGCATCAGTCATAGACACCATCTACAAGGGCAGATTCATGCCAGCTCATGGTATACTACCACCAGGCATCTTTGGGTTCTCACAGGAGCTCTACGACTCTTACGAGTGGACATACGACCCAGTAAAGGCCGCCACTATCCTGGACAATGCTGGAATAGTTGACACCAACGACAACGGCATAAGGGAATATCAGGGCCAAGAGTTACAGATAGAACTTTCCTCATACGTATCTACAACGTACCAGGAGGCCTCAAAGGTCTGGATCGACAATCTTGCTGATCTAGGTATTGAGATGACCTACCAGCAGTACGATTTCGGAACTCTGCTTCAGAGCGCCGATGAGGGCAACTACACCATAATGACACTTGGCTGGATCGCAGACTATCCAGACCCTGAGAACTTCTTCATGCTCTTTGAGACTGCCAACATACCAGACCCGAACAGCAGCAGATATTCGGATACGGAATATGATGCCATGTGCCAGGATCTAAGGACAAACCCCAACACTGAGGAAAGGCTTGATCTTTCATACGATCTTGAGGCAAAGCTTCAGTACGACTGCCCATATCTGTGGTTCTTCCATTCAAGGGCTACAAGGGCCATACACACATGGGTACACGGATACACGGCAGGTCCAATGGGTCCACACGTTGAGAAGCAACTTGGGATCTGGCTAGATGAAGACTACAGGACTACGTAAAAAGTCTTCTTTTCTCTTTTTTTTATTTTTATTTACCTTTCTTAGTTCAATATTGGACATTTATCAGGAATTGCATCAATTTAGCATGTCAATATTATAGTAAAATAGTCATTTGAGAAAATTGATTTTGACGCTTTGTTTTATTAGTTGGCATATCCTCGATGATGTCCTGATAAAATAACAATGATGTGCCGTGGTGGCGATTATTTTTTATTTTGAACAATTCAATTATACTTAATCTTATATATGATATTAGACATATATTAATCATTAACGTAAAACTACATTGGTGATTCTTTGAGGGAGTACATAGTAAAGAAGCTTGCAATAGCGATTCTGGTATTGATTGGTGTGTATACAATCACCTTTTTCCTTACGTTCATGTTGCCAGGAGATCCGGCTAGGGTGTCTTTGGGGCAGCATGGAAGCGAGGAAGCAGTAGAATTGATCAGGCAACAATGGGGCTTGGACGAACCCAGATATGTTCAATACATCGCTTATTTGAAAGGATTTGTGAAAGGAGACATGGGAGTATCATTTAGATACTATCCCAGGGAGGTGATCGATCTAATAAAATACCGGTTCCCGGTAACCGCTTATTATGGTTTGTGGTCGATAATCTTCGCTGTCTTACTGTCCATTCCTTTAGGTGTGATCGCTGCATACAAACAGAATTCCCCATTCGATAACTTTGCCGTCTTGATCTCACAGATAGGCGTTTCAATACCAAATTTCTGGCTCGGCATGATGCTTATAGCCGTTATTGCTGTAAGGCTTGGATGGACAAATCCCGTACCAGAGGTTGAATACGGCTATTATTGGACGCCAGTAGGCTTCTTTGTTAGCCTTAAGGACTATGCATTGCCTATCATTACAGTGGGAACGGGAATGATGGCCTCAAATACAAGGCTGACCAGGTCCTCGATGCTTGAGGTTGTAAGAGAGGATTATATCACCCTTGCAAGGGCAAAGGGATTATCTGAGA
Source organism: Candidatus Methanofastidiosia archaeon (assembly GCA_016930445.1). GTDB lineage: Archaea > Methanobacteriota_B > Thermococci > Methanofastidiosales > NM3 > JAFGGT01. The sequence goes on from JAFGGT010000053.1 coordinate 7,939, forward strand.
GAACAGTCATCCTGAAGCATGCACTTAGGAATGCGCTTATTCCAGTCGTTACCAACGTTGGCCTGCAATTCCTCTTGCTCGTAGGCGGTGCGGTACTTACAGAAACCGTGTTTGGGATAAATGGAATTGGAAAGCTTTACATTGACGCTATAAATTATAGGGATTATCCAGTGGTCATCGCACTGACTTTAATATATACAGGTGGAGTGGTCATAGTCAATCTATTGGTCGACCTTCTCTATTCCAAGATAGATCCTAGAGTGAGCTTGAGGTGATTAAATGCCGGAGACCATAGACTTCAAAAAGATAGAAGAGGAAAAGAAGAGGCTGACCAGGAGGCTTTACTTACAAATGGCAGCCACAATCTTGGTGCTGGCCCTGATAAAAATATTCGTAATTACCAGGAGCAGCATAGAGAGCTGGGGGCTAAGGCTCGTCATTGTGGGCATATACATAATCGTCTGGTACTTTTTCCTCGATTACTCTTATAAGAGGTGGAGGAGCATAAACTACAAGGATGAGAGGGACCCAATAGACCGGTTCATCCATCGATTGTATCGCAATAAATTGGCGACATTAGGATTATTCCTGGTATTGTCCGTTGCCGTGCTTGCCATTTTCGCGCCCGAGATCGCAATATACGATAAAGAATATCAGGCTGAATGGAAAGAGTATGCCCTTATGCCTCCTTCATTGGAACATCCATTCGGCACAGTTTCAAGCGGTGAGGACCTGTATTCGCTGATATGCTATGGTTCCCAGATCTCGCTGATTCTTGGCCTAGGCGTGGAATTTGTAGTGGCCGTTATCGGTATTACCTTGGGCGTGGTCTCAGGCTACTATGGGGGCGTTGTGGACAAGATAATCAATTACTTTACTGATGTGATAATGAGCTTCCCATTCCTCGTACTTGTGATAGTCCTAGTAGGCGCATTGAGGGCAAATCCAGATCTCAATGCTAGGATCGTAGACTTCTCCAAAGGCATTGGAATGGATGCACATCTGTTGATGGTATTCCTGGCGCTGACCATATTTGGATGGCCCGGCGTATTCAGGCAGGTCAGAGGGCAGGTGCTATCTATAAAGGAGAGGGACTACGTAGCCGCAGCCAAGGTAATTGGCGCCTCTAGGACGTCCATCCTCTTCAAACACATTGCCATCAACACCCTCGGCCCGGTCATCGTGGTCATGACCCTCGGAATCGCAGGCGTTATCCTGACAGAGGCAGGGCTTTCGTTCTTGGGTTTTGGTGCCGACATTACTACACCTTCCTGGGGTAGGCTGCTCTCAGAAGGGAATTCCTTCGTCACTCAAAGCAAGTATATTTATCTTGCAGTCTTCCCAGGCCTAGCGCTGTTCTTCACAATCCTTGGATTTACCACACTTGGGGATGGCATCAGGGACGCAATAGACCCGAGGTTAAAACTGTAGGTGATATATTATGAGCGACAAGGAGATCTTAATGGAGGTCAAGGACCTGGTGACAAGGTTCTATACCGAGGATGGCGTGGTCAAAGCCTTGGAAGGTGTCACCTTCAGTCTATACAAGGGGGAAACATTGGCGCTTGTTGGAGAGACAGGCTGTGGCAAAAGTGTCACTGCCCTATCTATACTTAGGCTGCTTGGGATGTCTGGCAAGACGCTGAAGGGTGAGGTCCTCTTCTATGATGAAGAATCGAAGAAGAGATTGGGGATGACCGGTAAAGGACCTATAGAAATACTTAAGCTTGAGTCGAAACAGATGCTCAAAATCCGAGGATTCGGAATGTCAATGATCACTCAGGATCCCATGACGTCGTTGAATCCGGTATATACTGTGGGCGAACAATTGCTTGAGGTGATCGAACTTCATAAGGGCATGTCCGGTGATGAGGCGAAGAAGGAAGCTTTGAGGCTCATCGAGGATGTTGAGCTAACGCCGCCTGAGGAGATATTCAAGAAGTATCCACATCAGCTCTCAGGTGGGCAAAGGCAACGAATAGTCATCTCAATATCGCTTGCTGCCGAACCCGCTCTGATATTTGCTGATGAGCCTACCACCGCTCTTGATGTCACCATACAGGCAAGGGTGCTTGAGCTGATGCAGGAATTGAAGGAGAAGTTCCAGACATCATTGATACTTATCACCCATAATCTCGGCATAGTGGCCGAAACAAGCGACAGGATATGTGTGATGTATGCTGGCAGGGTGGTTGAGGTTGCTGACAAGTTCACTCTTTTCAAGAGGCCCCTACACCCCTATTCCCAAGGCCTGATCGCAGCAGTGCCCGTCGTGACCGAAAAGAGGGATAGGCTTAGCTATATTGGAGGAACAGTACCCAATTTGATACATCCTCCATCGGGATGCAGATTCCACCCAAGATGCCCGTATGCGACGGACATCTGCAAGGAAAAGATGCCCGAACTGAAACCTGTTGAGACCGAGGACCATCTAGTCGAATGCTGGCATATGGACGAGGTGCTGAAGGATCTGGAAGAGAAAGGAGGTGTCTGCTGATGGCAAAACCATTATTGGAGGTCAAGAACCTAAAGAAGTTCTTTACATTCCAAAGGGGGCTAGTCAAAAGAAAGACTTTCTATCTCAGGGCGGTCGATGATGTTACATTTGACCTGGAAAGGGAAAAGACCCTTGGTGTCGTCGGTGAATCTGGATGTGGAAAGACCACACTTGGAAAGACGATAGTCGGTCTATATCCCCCTGATTCAGGTTCTATTACACTAAATCCGAACGGCAATCCAATTAACACCCTTAATCCTAATGATGAGGAGCTCAAGATCATAAGGAAAACTGTTCAAATGGTGTTCCAAGACCCTCAGTCATCCCTCAATCCTAGATGGCCGGTAAGGAACATCGTGGGCGAACCGTTGGAAATATTGAAGCTTGTAAGCGGTAGGAAAGAAAAGGAGAGCAAGGTAATAGAGCTCTTGGAGACCGTAGGGCTGAAACCTGAACATATCAATAGGTATCCGCATGAGTTCTCTGGTGGGCAGAGACAAAGGATAGGAATCGCCAGAGCCTTGGCATCTCAGCCTGACCTCATGGTCTTGGATGAGCCCACATCTGCTGTAGATGTATCCGTTCAGGCTCAGGTGCTCAATCTGTTGAAAGATCTTCAAAAAGAGAAGAAAATGGCTTATCTTTTCATATCACACGATCTTGGGGTCGTTCATCATATGGCTGACGAGATAGCGGTACAATATCTGGGTCAGATTGTAGAATATGGTGACTCTGAGAAGGTCTTCAACAATCCCATGCATCCATATACCAAGGCACTGCTCTCGGCCTTACCGGTTGCCGACCCCGAGTTCGAGGCCCACAAGAAGAGGATAATATTAACAGGAACTCTGCCAAATGCCATAAGCCCTCCGCCAGGTTGCAGATTCCACACGAGATGCAAGGAACTGGTGGACGAGAAAAAATGTAAGTCCGAATGCCCTGCTCTCAAGGAAGTTGAAAAGAATCACAAGGTGGCTTGCTGGATATACGATAGGTGAAAAAAAATGGTCGAGATAAATATCAGAAAGGTAGGAGCCATTTATGTTGCTCTGGTGTTGGTGGTACTGCTCGCTTATTATTATTCTCTACCCTCCCAGGACGAGTTCATTAGGGATAACCGCTGGCTGTCAGACAAGTCTGCCTTGAACCTTGTACTAGAGAATGAGGTAACTTTGATGTATACCTATGAGTATGCCGAAATAAGGGAGAAGCTCCCCACTGGCTATAGGATAGGGAACAATACAGTCTCAATCCCCCTTGACAGCGAGCAGGATTTCCTGGACCAGCTGGAGATCTTCAAGGCGTCAATAGATACGGCGAAGATCCCTCAGGAGGAGATCGATGCGTATTTCGGCGATGTAATAGAAAAGTACTATTACGACGAGTTCCAGTATACGTCTGCCATAACGACTATCGACCTGCAGCTCATAATAGAGCATCTTACCAAAATTGCGCCAAACATACCTCCTATAATATCATCTACCGAAAATGTCGAGATAAGGCTGCATGCAATATCCATCATACAGAACAATGTCTGGAGGGTCAAATTCTTGGTAGAAGAGGACATAGATGGCAATTTCTTCGCCCCTGATGAGGCTTTGATGAGATATTTCGGCTACGAACCAGAATTTGTCGAGTGATATGATGGAAAAGAGAAGGATAAAACTTTTGGCTTTATCTCTTTTTATTATATTCTTCGTCTCTGATGTAGCTGCAGCCTCTTACATATTCTCGAACACCGTGAGAAAAAACAGCCCTGATTGGATATATGAAACAGATTCGGACATCATGTACAGCAGCCTTAGCGGAGCAGGGGACGCATTCGTTTACGGTTCTGGGAACACCATATATTTCCACTATGCCCTCAACCCCAAGGCCACGCGCAAGTACATGCTACAGTCGGGGGTAAAACAGGTGCTAGTGGCCAATGACATCAAATCGTTGGCTGCGCTTGACGTGGAGAACAATCTTTATTGTTTCAGATATGGGGGGGGCCCTGAGCTCCTGACACTAGAATACATGGTCCACTTCGACGAGAATGTCGAGATAGGTGGGATGGTGGTGCTTGGGACTACCGCACAGACGACGAGGATACTAGTCAATTCTGAGAGGTCTATCTACATTTTCTCTTCAAAGGGCGAGGAGCCGGTACTCGTTTGGGAATTTGAGGATGATATCAGCTCTACACTGATATCGCATTATGGTGATTACGTCTTGGTCGGAACGCAATCCGGGGGGTTATACTTCTTTAGGACATTTGAGGAGGCGTTGGAATGGCAGTGCATCTGTGACTCTAAGATCACTTCATTGGCAGTTTCCCCATTTGCTGAGTTTGCCCTTATTGGTTGTGACGATGGCTCTGTATACCTCTATAACATAAAAGACAGGAATCTGCTATGGAAGAGGAGCCCTGGTACGCATATAGAAGAGGCATATATCAGGTCTGGGGCATCCGAATCCCTCGTATTGGATTCTAATTCGGATGCATACCTATTCGACAGGACTGGAATGCAGACGAGGATTATCAAGGATGTCGAGATACTTAATATGGCATACTGGAGCGAATACATCTCCTATTCTGTGGATGGGAAGTTCTACATGTTGAGGGAGAACAGGGCTGTGGCCGACTGGGAGTATGAAATCGATGAAGGCATAAGGCACATCAACTCTAACTATGGGTCGACCTTGGTCATGCTGACATTCAAGGACAGGATCATGTTATTCTATGAGGACCAGATAATAATGATGGGGTCAAGATTTTACTGGACGCTTTTAGCTTTTCTAATACTGGCCCAGTTCTTTGTACTTGGATACCTCTTCTATCTTCAGAAGACCTGGATCTATGACATGATCCACAATCGAGAGTTCCTGGAGTTCTTCATTGGCGCCATATTTGGGCTGATCGCAGTGCTCATAATCTCAGGCGGTCTTGAGGATATCGAATCAATAAATATCATCATAGGCGTATTTACGGCGGGGATTGCGTCATGGCAATGTTCCAGGACAGGCGGGGGCCTGATTGGAGCTTTCGTCGGGTATGTGACCGGCCTCTTCGGTTCTTTGGCCATAGGTGCTGCATTCGGGGTCTATTATTGGCTGGGTGGCTCGGAGGAGAACATATTGAGCTCCATCTTCGGCACTGCATTCTATGGCGGATTGCTCGGGGCCTTTTACAGCATAATCGGTATAATAATAGGCTTGGTGATCAAGGATTACTTCGAGGAGTATAGGAGAAAGAGAAAAGCTGCAAAGGCGTGACCAGTTCAAATCAGGTGGCTGGAAGAAAATATCGACCCGTTCAGCCGCCGTTTCACTGCTGCTGGTCATCTTTCTCATAAGCACAGGGGGAAGCCTTAATCCTAGCATTTGGCCTGAGCAGTTCGAGAGGAGGGTCAATCCATCCTCCCTGCTCGAGCTAGATAACGCTGCACTAAGTGGCCTTGAGAGGGAGTTCGATTTTTTCAGAAGGAATGTCAGCTCCGGGATTGTAGATCCTTGCTTTGCAGAGAACGAAACGATATTCCATGACATATACTGCTTTATCTCTTATAGGGTGTCCTATAAGAAGGACTCCTCGCTATACTACAGTCTAGACCACCTCGCAAAACCAGAAGAGATCCTCTCCAAGGGAGCTGATGACTGTGATGGAAAGGCAGTGCTCATATGTATGATGCTGCTCAAGAGGGGTTATGATGCATATGTTGTCATGGGGACTGAGCATACATGGGTAGAAGTGAACTATCTTGATAGATTCGTGTACATTGCCCACATAGAATGTGAGAATCCCGTATTGATAAGTGAGGAACGCCTGCCTGCCGTGAGGAGCACATATGCCATATTCAACATGGCAGAAATTAATTGGAAACCGCTCGGGCTCATCATCCAAGGGGCCATGATATTCTTCTATACGTTCCTTGTGCTCCTACTTGCACAGACGATATATGTGAACAGGCTGCATGAGGCGCCTATCAATTACATATCGGAGATATTTGGCTATTTCAGATATATAATGTACATGATAATAATGATATTCTTGGTTTGGGTCTTCATACTCTTGCTGGTCAATTACCTCTTTACCATTCAATGATACGCGCCCCTCCCTCGTATGGCTTTGGCCTTCCAAGCCAAACCGAAAGTATTAAATATCGTCTTTAATTAAACGTGATAGATTTTATGGCCAAAACTAAGCGTGAGAGTGTAGGAGGGGCATTGCCTCCCACTGGTGCTGGTCTTATAAGGTACTTTGACGAGGACACCCAGGGCATCAAGATCGGACCAAAGTTAGTTGTGATCGCTTCAGCAGCCATTGCTGTAATATTTATAATACTGCATGTAACTGCCTGAGCTTGGTGATGAGTTGGATACCTTTTCCACAGTATTGACGATATTTCTGGCATTTTGGGCCATAGTGTTTTTCATCGATCAACGATTTGGCCTATCCAAGTACAACATTGAGGTAAGCCTTTTTCAGATAATAGCCCGAACAGAGAGGCTTACAAACTTTATAGAGAGCATCGCCAAGGCTTTCAGGCCGGCATGGATTGCCTACTCTATCGTCGGCGTGGCGTTAGGCGTCTTGGCAATGGCCCTTACAACATCTAACTTCCTGTTCATAGGCAAGATGCTGTTCGATGAGCCATCCTCTGCTACTGGCGTCCAGATAGTCATACCTGGAGTGACACTTCCATTGACATACTCACTGATCGCGTTAACGACCGTGATACTGGTCCATGAGTTCTCCCATGGCATAATAGCAAGGCTGAACGATATCAAGATAAAATCCGTGGGGGCAGGCGTCTTGGCCATACTGCCATTTGCGTTCGTTGAACCGGACGAAGAGAGCCTGAAGCAATCATCCAGGATGTCTAGGATAAAGGTACTTTCCGCAGGGTCCATGGCAAACTTCACACTTGCATTCGTGGCGTTGATCGTGCTCTTCGGCCTTGTAGTGCCAAACCTGTCTGGAACAGGCCTCTCGATAGGGTCTGCGGAGGATGGGCAACCTGGGGCCCTCGCCGGCCTTGAGAAGGGCATGGTCATCAATTCCATCTATTATGGCGAGGATAAGTACACAATATCCAATTATGACGATTTCATCGCCCTAATGGACATTACAATGCCGGGTGAAGAGATAACAATAAATACGAATGAAGGCAACTTCACATTCCTATTGGGCCAAAACCCGCAACGTGATGTAGGATATATAGGTATCACGACATATGACAGGTCCGTTCTGAAGAGCATCAATCCTCTAGTTGCTTACCTGTATCCTCCCTTGGTGCTTGGGATCGATGTTGCTGTGTTCCCAGATTCATTTTCAAGTACAGTATGGTTCATCATAGACTGCATCAAGTACATATTCTTCCTCAATGTAGGGATAGGGCTTTTCAACATGCTTCCAATAGGGCCATTGGACGGGGGCAAGGTGTTCAGGGAGTTCACGGACAGGATGCTCAACAAGAGGGCTTCTGCCATAGTGTCCAACACGGTGTCTCTCGTGATTGTCGCCCTTATCGTGGCAAGCCTAGTAGTGCCAAGCGTATTTTGAGGTGTCATGATGGTAAAGGTGATCCTTTTGAGGGAGAGAAAGATATTGGAGGTATCGTACACAGGGCCGATAAAGGGCCTTCTGCCCATGGTGGACTACAGCGTTGAAACCGCCGTTGTGCTAAGGAACGGCGAACCTGTCGAAGAGGAGGAAGAGGTCGGAGATGGGGATGAGATAAAAATAGTCCCTGTTGTGTCTGGTGGTTGAATGCAATGCAAGTGTGGCCACAAGGCCGTCTATTTCAGGAGATATTCTGGTCAGCATCTTTGCTCCAAATGTTTTAGCAGGTCCATATTCAAGAAGTTCAAGGATATCATCAGGATGAACAAGCTAATGGAGCGGGGAGACAGGATCGTATGCGGCGTTTCTGGAGGCAAGGACTCCTTGGTGCTCTTGTACCTTCTCAAGAAACTTAGCGAGAAGTTCCAATTCGAGCTCTCTGCCCTCACGATAGACGAAGGGATATCGGGCTATAGGGACCTTTCAATCCCATTCGTGAAGAAGGCCTGCAGCGACCTTGATATCGAGCTCCACATCCGGTCGTTCAAGGAAGAATACGGTTACAGCCTGGACGAGGTGGCCTCCATGGATGACAGATTGGGGGCATGCTCCTACTGCGGCGTGTTCAGAAGGAACATACTGAACAAGCATGCCAGGGAGCTGGGAGCGGACCGTCTTGCCATGGGCCACAACCTGGATGACGAGAGCCAGGTCATTCTTATGAATCTTTTGAGAGGAGACGTCTCTAGATTCGGAAGGATGGGGACATTTTACAGGGATGTCCACCACAAGTTCATACCTAGGATAAAACCCCTTAGGGAGATACCTGAAAAGGAGATAGTGCTTTACGCCATAGTCAACGGCATCGACTTCGATTTTGAGGAATGCCCATACGCCCCAGAGGCCTTCAGGGACGATATAAGGGACTTTCTTAACATGATGGAGGAGAAGAGGCCTGGCACAAAACACGCGCTCCTCAAGACCTACGACAGGCTCTATCCCCTGCTCAACCAGACCTTCGCACCTGAGAGCATAAGCACATGCGGGAACTGCGGAGAACCTTCAATATCCCTATTCTGCAAGAAATGCGAGATGTTGGAGGACATTGGAAAAAAACTAGGGAAGGCAGACTAATTCTCTGCCTTTATTATCTTCTCTATCTTGACCTTGTAGACTATGGTGTTGCCGACATATGCGGGATTATAGTCTAGGTCAAAGGTCGTGTCAGTTATGTTGGTGATGGTAGCATATCCGTCAGCGGAACTGATTATCTTGCCCTCGTCTGGATTCACGAAAAGCTCGAAGCTGTCCCCATGGTCTATGATGTCGGCCATTCCGTATATGGTCTCTATCTGGTCTATGAGGGTATCCTGATGGAATATTATCTCGTCCTCTGTGATATCGTCAACGATGACCGTTCCATATGCGTTCTGGTACGACTCACCTATCTCTGCTACGAACTCGAGTGTTAGAGAGTCCTCTGTCACCTCTACAACGGACATGCTCCACGGAAGTGTGACTATGGTATCTCCGATGTCAGGGTCGCTCCTTATGGTCACGTTCCCCTCGCTGTCAATGGTCGTTACGGTACCTATCCATCCCACGAGATTGACCTTGTCACCTACCTGTGGGGATTTTCCATAAGTGTCAGTGTAATCATCTGATGTTATCGAATATGACCTGTCGTATGTCTGGTACCTGTCCGTTGCCTGCTCCTTAATCAACGTTTCAAGGGATCTCTCTATCTGATAGATCAGATCAGGATTGGGCTGATAGCCCTTTTCTGGAGGTATCTCTATCTCAACAAGGTCGCCGACCTTCAATCCCCTGAGCCCTTCATCTAGGCCCTCTATCACCTTAATAGTGCCTTTGGAAGCCTCTCCAGACCCAATGGTAACGGATATGGGCCTGTATCTATGTGAGTCATCCAACGGAGTGTCCTTAGTAATATTAGTTTCGTTCACTATGGTCGTAGCAAAAACCTTCTCTGTATCCTTGATCCATGCAATGTAATTTATTTGAACGATGTCGTCCTCTTCAACTACATCTTCCTTCAGGAAATAGTCGTAGCTTAGGTATGCCCCTACTACGATAAGGCTGACCAATATGATACCTAGTGCCTTTTTTTCGTTGTTGGCCATCATCTCACCTAATAATGAAATAAGCGAATTGTCCATTAATTATTTGATAATCTGAAATTATGATTTCTCTCTCATTTATATTTAGTGTATTTATTTATTTCGGTATGAAATACTGCTCAAAATGCAATTATCTTGTCCGTTTTCTCGATGATAAGGTCATATAGTTCTGCCGATTCATTGACCTCGATCCCTTTTATGAGCTCCCCATGTTCAACGCCTCTGTGTATCATTGCGTCCCTGTAAGCGATGACCGTCCCCCCCATCTCAAGTATGTCCTCTATCTGCTTTTCAGTCGAAATCACATTGATGTGTTTTTCTGGGTCCAGATGCCCCTTTAGGCCCGTATATATGCCATCTCCATGAAGGATCACCGTAACGTTCATGCCCTTTGCAAGCGAGGTCAGTGCAACGTACAGTCCGGCAAATGTATTCTCATGCCCATAGGGCGGATGCGTTATCTCTATGACCAGATTTAGCATCTAAATGCCTCCGAAAGTCATTATCCTGTCGCATTCCCTTATCATGTCTATGAAAGAGTATAGGGTGTAGATCTTCACGGCATCTATTGCCTTGCTTGAAGGGTACCTATCGAGGAGCTCATCGAATTCCCCCTCCTTGTAACCCCTCGCAGTACTGCATCTGACACAGCTCTTGATCTCCGCGCCCATTTCATTTAGCTTGGTAAGATATTCGCCTATGTTAAGGAAGGATAGGGGATTCTGGCCGTTCATCTGCGCATGCACGCCATCGCCATAAAGGAATATCCTTACACCATACCCCCTCTTCAAAGCGCTTTCGGCTATCCTGCACATATGGTCGGCATCCTGTTTTCCGTATGGGCCTGCAAATAGCATCAGGGCCAATGTTTTTTTGCTTTCTACCATGTTACCACCAGCCTTGACTTCTCCATTGCATCCTCAATAAAAAGGTCTTCAATGTCCTCCACAGCCTCGATGCCATACTCAAGCTTGTCTGTTGTGATGCCCCTGGCCAAAAGATCGTTCAATCCTGCCCTTATGGACACGAACTGATCCGGTGTTATGGCGACATTTCCCTCGAGATTCTTCTTTGCAAACAATACGCCATCGCCTATCAGGTATATGGCAACGCTCACGCCCCGTTCCCTTGCTCTCCTCGTTAGGCCACATACCCTTTTACCCCCTTCTGAGGTATGGGGGGGCTTAGTAATGAGTAGACATATCCTATCTTCCATGATGATCACTACATAATAATATGTCTGGAAATGATAAATATATATGGGCCCTAGAGATAATCCATGACCAGATCATTGGTGTTGCCCGATATGATGGTCACGACATCGTCCTCCCATCTTATGCCTATCGTCCCCGAGGCGGACTCAAAGACTATGTGGCCGGGACCGCCCTCCAGTTCAACAAACCCCTCTTCCAACGAGCTAATATATGTCAAGTACATGTCCTTGAACTCTATCGCCTCTGAAGCGTCGTCCCAATGGGACCTGAACAAAAG
>JAFGGT010000054.1 GCA_016930445.1 Candidatus Methanofastidiosia archaeon
CTATAAAATATTTTAACCCGTAAAGCCATATAGGATAGGTGTTAGAATGAAGATCTCTTTCCAGTATTTTAGGGACCTTCGGGACCTGTTCAGGGACCCCGAGGTAAGGGGGCTTTTGCCATCTGTGGCCGGAACTCTTCTAATGGGTACAGTTTTCTACCGCATCGTGGAGGGCTGGGGTTGGGGTAACTCACTTTACTTCAGCGTGATAACGCTCACGACCGTCGGCTACGGGGACTATTCCCCTCAGACAGGATTGGGAAGATTGTTCACCATTTTCTATCTTGTCATTGGGATAGGGTTATTGCTAGCCTTTGTGAACGTCATTGCAAAGCGCAAGTTGGAGATATTGGATAAGAGACAGGTAGGGGATTAGCTTATGGGAAGGGAGCTAACATACAAGACGAGCCTGGCTTGGACGGAAAAGAAGAAGGCCAAAGTGGCATTTGAGGATATGGCAAAGGAAGAGATCGAGATTGCTGTCGCACCGGAATTCCTTGGACATCCTGGTATCGTCACGCCGGAGGACCTCTTTGTATCATCCATTAATTCCTGCCTCATGTCTTACTTCCTTAACGTTGCGGAGAAGATGAGGGTGAGGTTCTCTTCCTATGAATCATCGGCAGTGGGGACCTTGAGCGAGGTCGGCATGGACTTCATCTTCTCAAAGATAGAGATCACTGTGAGGATCGTTGCAAGCGATGAAAAGAGCTCGGAGAGAGCGGCAAGGGCCATGGAGATGGCGAAGAAAGGATGTTTCGTGTCGAATTCCGTCAAATCCGAGGTCGTTGTGAACTATGATGTGACCATAGGATAGCTTAATAAATGGGCATATTGAAATTTATTCATGGCACAACAAGTCAAGGCGTCGCACATACTGGTAAAGGGCCAGGGAAAGGCCACTGAGATACTGGAAAGGATAAGAAATGGCGAGAGCTTCGAGGCACTGGCAAAGGAATTCTCAGAATGCCCCTCAAAGAAGAAGGGTGGGGACCTGGGATACTTTGGCAGGGGCATGATGGTCAAGGAGTTCGAGAAGGCTGCCTTCGATGCGGAGAAGGGAAGCGTCATAGGTCCGGTCAAGACCCAGTTCGGGTGGCACATAATCAAAGTGGTCGATAAGAAGTAGTCGTCAATCGTATTTTCTTGGCATTAATTATTTGTTTTAATTTTTTCATCATTTCTTAACTAATTTACATATAAGCAAATTATTTAAATTTGTATGATAATGAATCATTGGTGAAACATATATGAGGAAAATTTCTACTATAATTTTGATTTCCTTGCTGTTGATACTGCCAATGCTATCTGGGTGTATAGGTGGCGGCGACGATAAGGAAGTGGTGCCATGGGAGGGGGATGTCAATGACCTCTTGTTGGATGTTGAAGACCTTGGAGAGGGCTACGACGTAGAGACGGAGTACTACGAGGACCCTGAGGAATTCGCAGACGATGCAACGATACTGAATGCCCATGGATTCCAGGAGGGGGCCATGGCAGACTTCGCGCTATTCGACTGGGAGAACATCATAATTGGCGCCGAGATGGTGCTTAGATTCGGTGCTGACAAGATGGAAGGCGTCCTTGAGGACTTCAAGTCCACTCTCCAAGAAGAAGAAGGAGAGGATACGACCTTTGAGGAGATAAACCTCGGTAACTACGGCGATGAGACGATAGCTTTTAAGATAGTCAGCGAAGACCTAGAGGGATTCGGTGCATATGCCATAGGATTCATCAAGAACGACATAATGGTCCTCATCATGACGGTCTCTGAAGATGATGATGGAGATCTAGTCAAGTCGTTCATAGAGAAGGTGCTGGCAAAGTTCTAATTCTCTTCCCTTTTTTTATTTAAGGAGCAATATGCATGAACAAGGTCCAATATGCCGGTATAATGATATCCTCCTTAGGGAGTATGATCATAGTGTTTTGGGCGCTATGGAAACTGGCAGAGTTCCTTGACCTTCCCGATATAATCAAGATAGGTCTTATCTTCCTTGTTGGAGGGATGTCAATAGTGATAGCTTCTCTCATCAGGGAGAGAAGCCAAGATGTCAAGAACGAGAAATTCCTTAAATGACCTCTTCCTTCCTAAAGGAATCTATATCTTCTTTCGAGTAACCCAGTTCCCCCAGGATCTCTTCCGTGTGCTCTCCCAATATGGGCGGCGGCAAACGGAGGGAGCCGGGTTCGTTCTTGAACTTCACCTGTATGCCCGTCTGCTTGAAAGGTCCAATGATCGGATGGGCCAGTTCCTGCACCATCTCCCTGAACAGGACCTGCTCATCATTCAAGACCCTGTCTATGGTGTTGATTGGGCCGCATGGGACGCCCTCATCCGTAAGCTTCTCAAGCCAGAGGTCCCCTTCCTTTGTGACCAGGACCTCCTCGATCATGGGAACGACAACATCCCGGTTCTTGACCCTGTCGTCGTTGGTCTTCATAAGCTCGTTCTCCTTCCATTCTGGCCGCTCCATCGCATCGCACATCTGCTGCCAAAGCTTGTCAGAGCCTGCTGCTATGTTAATGTAAATGTCCTTGGTCTTGAATGCCTGGTATGGAACTATCAATGGGTGGGCTGAACCCATCTTCTCGGCAATCTCCCCTTCTGCAAAGTACCTTCCAGCCTGGAATGTGAGCCAGGAGACGATGCAATCCAGCATGCTGACATCGATGTAGTCTCCAGTGCCCGTTATCTGCCGTCTGTAGAGCGCAGCGGCTATGCCATATGCAGCGAACATGCCAGAGGCGATGTCAGTTATGGCCAGGCCGACCTTGACTGGAGCACCATCCTTCTCGCCCGTAACGCTCATAATGCCGCTCATGCCCTGTATGACCTGGTCATAGCCGGGCCTCTTCTTGTAAGGGCCGTCCTGTCCAAATCCTGATATCGAGGAATATATTATCTTGGGATTGATCTTTTTGACCTGTTCATAATCAATGCCCAGCTTCGTAGCGACGCCCGGCCTGAAGTTCTCGACCAGCACATCCGCATTCCTTACTAGTATGTTGAATATCTCCCTGCCCTTATCGGTCTTGAGATTCAATGTCATGCTCTTCTTGTTCCTGTTAACACTAAGGAAATATGATGAGACGCCATTGACAAATGGCGGCCCCCAAGCCCTGGAATTATCTCCTATCTCAGGCACCTCAATCTTGATCACGTCTGCCCCTTGGTCTGCGAGCATCGTAGTGCAAAAGGGACCTGAAAGTGCCTGTGTCAAATCAATAACCTTAATTCCTTCTAAAACGCTCATCGAGACACCGTTCACAATTGCATATGTTATGAATATAAAAGTTATGGAGATTTTTGAATATTATTTTATTATTTTTAAACAAAAGATTTTAAAACAACCCGCTCAATTGGACTTGGGGGCTCGTGGATTAGTCTGGAATATCGCTGCCTTCGCAAGGCAGAGACCTCGGGTTCAAATCCCGACGAGTCCACCACCCAATTCTTTTGAATGCCAATTTGCATGCGTGTTGGGGAAAGCAGGCTAATGGACCATCCCTAATAGGATATATTTTTGGAACTTTCCTTGATGACGCTCAATCATTGATAAAGTATAAATAAAGAGAACCAGATGAGTGGACATGACGGGCACATCGGAAAGTAACGGCAGGAGCATGAGGGGCAGCCTGCTACTTTTGCTAGGTTTATTGATTATAGGGGCGGGCATCGTGGCGATGAACGGCGATTCGGAGTATGCGACCTACATCATAGGTGCTGGAGTCGTTGTGACAATGTTCGGATTCTTCAGCAATATGAAAGAAGTGGAATAGAAGCGATGTTAGACATCGACTTCCAAGCCAAGTTTCTTCTCGAATTCCTTATATCTGTTCCTTACGGTGACCTCTGTCACCATGGCGACCTCGGCCACCTCCTTTTGCGTCCTTCGCTCCCCTTCCTGGATGCTGGCGATATAGAGCGCGGCAGCCGATGTCCCCATCGGCCCCTTCCCAGAGGTGAGGCCAGCTTTGAATGCCTGTTGCAGTATCTCGACCGCCCTCCTCTGCACCTTGGGGGATAGACCCAACTTCGATGAGAATCTTGGGATATAACTTACGGGATTCGTCGGCGCCAGTTCGAGCTGCAGCTGGAACGATATGAAGCGGTAGCTCCTGCCGATCTCCTTTCTGGACACATGGGAGACCTCCTCGATCTCGTTGAGCGTCCTTGGTATCCCTGCCTTCCTGCACGCCGCATACACAGCGGCGGCTGTTACGCTTTCAATAGACCTGCCCCTGATCAATCCGGCATCGAGCGCATTCCTGTAAACCACCGCGGCATCCTCCTTGATGGTGTTTGGGAGGCGCAGATTTGAGCATAGCCTGTTGAGCTCGACAAGGGCGAAGGAGAGGTTCCTTTCGGCTGCGTCATTCACCCTGATACGTTTTTGCCACTTTCTCAATCTGTAGATCTGTGACCTGCTGCCAGAACTGATGTCCTTTCCATATATGTCCCTGTCCCTCCAATCGATCATGGTGGAGAGACCCTTGTCATGAATGGTGAACGTCGATGGCGCCCCGGTCCTTGCCCTGTTGTTCTTCTGGTCAAGGTCGAAGGCCCTCCATTCGGGTCCCCTGTCAACGATATCCTTTTTAATGACAAGTCCACAATCAAGGCAAACAGTCTCAGCCCTATTGAAGTCTTTAATGAGTCTCGTACTGCCACAATCTGGACATCTGGCAGTATACTTAGTCTCTTTTGCTTCAGTCTCAGCCATATAATTACCTCTCTACAGGAAACTCCTATCTAGTAAATCTGAAAATCCCTCGTAGAAATGTTTATATAGGAATATATTGTCTATTTAAAAACTTTTCGGTAAAATATTTATTGATACACATAAAAATGTCAACAGAAATGCCATTAATAATTTGAAATAAGTACCCAGAGGAATATTATTTTCTTAAAGAAAAAATTTATATTCTAATATGTGCAATGAAGGAGCTATGCGGCTATAGTCTAGTGGCAGGACGGAGGCTTCCCAAGCCTTTGGCGCGGGTTCGAATCCCGCTAGCCGCACCTCTCTAGGACTTCGAGCTTGAAAGATACTGGCAATAGAGGCCGATGTTCTTTATTCTCTTCACAAAGTTCTCCACGGATTTCTCGACATAGAGATTCGCACCGAGATTATAGCTCTTTTCGATGTCCTTGATGTCAGAGGACGTGGTTAGCATCACAACTGGCACGTTCTTCGTTTCTGGATTCTTTTTGATCCATTCCAGGACCTCTAGCCCGTTGAGCTTTGGCAACTTTATGTCTAATAGTATAAGACCCAGGGATGAGTTCATCTTTTCCTCAAAAGGTCCGGAACCCTGTAGGTACTCCAAGGCCTTGTTCCCATCTTCAACCCAATCGATATTGTTCGTGACACCCGATTTCTTAAGTTCTCTCATGATCAAGTGTGCATGGTCAGGTTCATCCTCGACCAGTAATATATTGAACGAATTAGATTTCATTTAATTCAGCCTCCGCGACTGGAACGGTAAAAAAGAATGTGCTTCCTTTACCCTTCGTGCTTTCAACCCAGATCTTTCCTCCGTAATATTCCACAATCTTCTTGGACAAGGTAAGGCCCATTCCGTTTCCTTTTGAATCTATATCCCTTACTCTTTCGAATACTTTAAAAATTTTTTCAGAGTTTTCTTGGCTTATGCCTATTCCGTTGTCCTTGACGAAAAAAATATGGTGTGATTCCTTCTTTTGAAACCCTACCCTTATCCTCGGTTCCTCCTGATCACCAAGGAACTTGAAGGCATTGTCGATAAGGTACTCAAAAACATCTTTGAGGGCCTCTCTTGGGTAGAATACGGAAGGAAGCTCATCGACCACTATCACTCGCCGGTCCAGCCCATATTGTTCCAGATATTCGTTAACTATCTTATGCACCAAAGAATTAACGTCAATCCTCTCGTTGGGCAGTTCGAATCTGCCCACTCTTGAAAGTTTCAGAAGGTCGTTTATCAGCGATTCCATCTTGACCACGTTCACGTTAATGCGTTCAAGATAGTATTCTCCCTCAGGACCCAGCACATCCCTGTAGTCCTCGTTGAGAAGTTGGACCATTCCCTGTATTGCTGCGAGGGGCGATCTAAGATCGTGCGAAACCATGTATACGAACTTATCCAGATCGTCATCTTTCTCCTTGGACGAAATTGTAGTATCCCTTTTTTCGACGTTCATGGCTGCACCTTTATACATTGGAACGATATGTTATAGAAATTCTTAATATATATTATTTTCGGTAATTAAAGTATAAGATGAAAATTAAGTAAATACTATAATGAATACTAATGAACATCAGAAATAGAAAGGTTTTTAAAATTGTAATTTTACTTCAACTCTATCAAGGGACCGTAGGGTAGCTTGGCCCATCCTTCTGGCTTTGGGAGCCAGTGACCTGCGTTCAAATCGCGGCGGTCCCACCAAAAAATTCATTAATAATCCTTCTTAAAATCGTTCATATATGTGATAATCATTTCAATCCCAACACCCTGAATTCCAAGAGCGGGATTACGGCTTTTGAGAACAATGCTCATTCTGGGCCTCTACATTCATAAACAATTGATGGCAGCCATATGTAGTTACAAGCATAATAATCAATAAATGCCCATATCAAGATATTATAACATATTTATTGAAAATATATGGTTTGTAACAGAAGATTATAAAATGATAACATCAATATTTGTAACATTGATACGATGAGGTAATATATTGTCTGAGTATTCCTACCTATTTTTAAAAGATCTTGAAAATCTAATAGTGATCACCCTCGCCAAAGATGGAAATGTGACCCAGATAAATCAGACAGGCTGTAAGATATTGGGATATATGGAAGAAGAGATTATAGGCAAGAACTGGTTTGAGCACTTCCTTCCTGAGAATAATAGGGCAGCAACCTTACAAACGTTCAACGATCTCATTTCTGGCAGATGCGGCGTATCCTACTATGAGAACCCTATTTTGACAAAGGATGGCAGGCAAAGAAGGATCGCATGGAACAACGTCGTGTTAAAGGATGATCAAGGCAACATAGTGGGGATTCTCGATTCCGGATTCGACATAACAGAGCACATTGAAACAAAAGACATGCTTCTTGAGAAGGAAAGGTCTCTTGAAGAGGCCCTAAAAGAGTCCAGAAGGCACGAGAGGGAGGTAATTGCATTTCTAAATGGCACGCGGGCCGTTCTGGAATGCAGGTCGCTGGAAAGCGCCTCCAAGAGCATTTTACATTCATGCATGGAGCTGACAGGATCCAAATCCGGATATATCTCCTTGCTCAAGCGAAATGGCGATGAGAACGAGGTCGTCTTCGTGGATGCAGGTGGCCCTACCTGCAACTTGGACCTAGGCCGTCCCATGCCCATAAGGGGATTTAGATCAGATGTCTACAAAATGAACAAGGCGAGCTATGACAACGATTTCGCCAATAGCGGCCGCACAAGATGTTTGCCGGATGGCCATATAATGCTAAAAAACGTCCTATTGGCGCCGATACAGATGGATGGACAGCCAAAGGGCCTACTTGGCCTAGCGAACAAGGGCGGCGACTTCAATGACGATGACCTAAGGATTGCAATGGGCTTTGGCGAGCTCGTCACGATGGCCCTCAAGAATCAGCATTTCACCGATAAGCTTATTGCCCAAAGGAAGGAGCTTTCAGACTATTCCCAATATGTTTCCCATGATATTAAGAATTACATTGCCATACTGGAGGAGTATTATGAGATGTTCAGTAACGGGATAATGGAAAAGGAAGAGTTCCTATCCAGAAATATCCGGTTGTTGGACAAGATGAAAAGCTTCGTGTCTGCGCAGCTGTCCCTTGCAGAATCAGGCAAAAGCCTAGGCACGATCGAAGAGATAGAGCTGAATCACCTAATTGATGAAATATCCAAAAACTTCAACATCGAGATCTCAAGAGGGGACCTTGGCACAATTAAGGGTGACAAAAGGAGGATCGAAGAGGCGTTGATGAACATCTTTAACAATTCCATAAGGCATGGCGGATCCTCCAGGATAGACATTACGAGGAGCGATGCGGATGGGCAGATAAGCCTGGTGATATCGGATAACGGCAAAGGCCTTGAAGAGGGAGAGATAAATAAGATCTTTGATATAGGTTATTCTACTTCTGGCAGCGGATTCGGGCTGTCGATAGTCAAGAGGATTATGGAGGCACACGGTGGATGCATAAGGGCGTCATCCCAAAAGGACAGTGGCATGATGATAACATTGTCATTTGATGTGTCCCACCAATACTGAATGAAAGTAAATTGTGATCGATCTATGAAAATTGGAGAGAAAGCGCCACAATTCAAAGACATCTTGGCATGGCTGAACACCGATAAGGCCTTATTAGGGGATTTTCTTGGCCACACGATATATTTGGAGTTCTGGGACCATTCGAGTCTAAGCTGTATCAATGCATTGCCCTTCACAAAGGGGCTTTGGAAAAACTATAGGGAGGAGGGCCTTGTGGTGATCGGCGTGCACAGCCCCGAATATGAGTTCGGAAGATACATTGACAATCTGACGATGGCGATCAAGAGGTATGGCATAGGATATCCTGTGGCACAGGACAACAACAACAGCACATGGTTCCTCTATGGCAACAGATACATTCCAAGGCAGTTCGTCATAGGGGCAGATGGCAATATCTTGCATTCACAGGTAGGCCAAGGCAACGAAGTCGAGACTGAAAACCTGATAAGGGGCGAACTAGAGTCAAAAGGGGCGTCTCTCAAAGCAAGCATTTCCAAGAGGAGCGCGAAGCTGCCATTGCTGGAGGGCCTGAGCCCAGAGACTTATCTTGGTTCCAAGGAGATAATGTCCCCAAAGAAGTTCTCGAGCTATAAGCTGGCGCATGAGGTCGCTTACAACGATCCTGGCGACCACCAAGACGATAAGGCATATCTCGAGGGTAGATGGAAGCAGTTCGAGGAGTTCATAGAGAACGAGGAGGATGTCAGCGAGTACCTTGTCTTCAGATTCACTGCAAGGAGCGTGTTTGCCGTGTTATCAAGCTACACGGGGCCGGGCATTGTAGAGGTCCTCCTGGACAACGATACCGTCAAGAGCGAAGAGGCCGGGGACGACATAGAGTGGGACCAAGATGGCAGAAGCATTGTCAATGTTAGCTTTTCAGGACTCTATTCATTGGTAAGATTAAAAGATATGGAAAAACGGGAATTGAAACTCGTTCCTTACCAGAAAGGGCTGCAATTCTATGCATTGTCCTTTGATTGAAAAAAAGAACTATAATTCGAAAGGTTTATATTATGTATACGTATTATCTAACTGAGGTATCATTGGACTGATGTTTTATGAAAACTTACAACAATATCATGGATTTGAAGAATGACCTTAACAACAAGACTCAATTCCTGATATTGGTCTACATCATCCTCTTCTCGCCAGTGAGGCTCAAGGACCTGGCAGACTTCTTGAAATCCAACTTTGGGCTTACAAAGGGTGCGATCTATCAGAATCTCAACTTTCTCATGGAAAATGAGTTCATAAGAAGGCTCTCGGACATAGAGGCCCTCAAATTCAGATCGGAGAACAGAAGGATAATCCCTTCAATATTCGAGAGCACAACGGAGATAGAGAACATCGAACCTTTTGAAAAGACCGATATGAAAAAGGAAGAGAACGTCAAACAGATAATGGAGCTTGCACTGATATCGCTCACTAAGGAGGATGCGCTCACGATGTGCTGGAACTCATTGTGGTTCCTGGCCGCCATCAAGGAGAAAGTGGGGGAAAAGAAGGAGATGGAGGAGGTAATGAACTTCTTCAGAAGCCTGAGGAAGGAGATCATAAACGACAGGGTTACCTTCGAGTAAAAAGATATAAGAATAATATTTCATAAGGTGAGTTGATGGTAGAGAAGAAAGCTAGAAAAATGATAGATCATCTGAATGATTTCTTCAGCGACAAATCTAAATATATTCCTAGGGTATGCTTCTCTGAGACCAATCAAGATATTGGGGATGACTCTTACTTCGTCATCACCCTGTCGAAAGGGCTCTCCTCCCAGATACCAGATATGATGTCCAAGCTCGGTTACGAGGTCCCATCATTCCAGATGGAGAGGGTGGAAGATGAGTATCTTTCTTACATTGTGCTTAAACATCCCGATGGGCAGTCAGACATGGGGATTATAGAGAGGGCCCTAAAGGATGACGGAAAGATCTCGGACTTCAGGATAAAGAGAATATCTTCACTTGAGAAAAATCCGTTCACTTATCCAATAAAGGTGTATTCAAACATCTCCAGGTCGCTTTGTCTCGACATCGGCCTGTTCCACGCCATGTTCAGGATAATACCAAACAGCCTTGGAAGCGGAGGGGACTACCTCATGTACATGTCCGGCGTAAGCGTTTCGAACTATATATGGAACAGCTTCGACCTCAAGGACCAGGAGGACTTCGAAGAACAGTTCCAGCTGCTGGAGGACGTATTGAGGACGATAGGCTTCGGAATGGTGACCTTTGAGAATATAGATCCCCTGAGGAGCGAGGGAAGGATCATCATAAAGAACTCGCTCGAAGAGGGACTGAGCGAGTCTTGCCCGTTCATGAGGGGCATGCTGACAGACCTGATAAGGAAGATCTTCGAAGACATAAACATAGACATAGTCGAAACGTCCTGCATCAACAAGGGCGATGCCGAGTGCATATTCGAGCTCACGAGGGTCAAGGAGATTTGACATTTTATCTTATAAATGAAAAAGGGGGAAAAATATAAATAGTCACAAACATCCCTCACGATATGGCCTTTTTGGAAAATTATTCCCATATTAGGGAAATGATTGAGAACGAGATGGAGACCTATCTCTCCGAAAAGATCCAGAACAACAATAAACCTTTGCTGGACGAATTTTATCATCTAATCAAAAAGCACGTATTCTCCGGAGGCAAGAGGCTCAGGCCGTTGTGCATGGTCATGGCATACAGAGGATATATAGACGATTACAGGATAATAGGGCCTTCCCTTTCGCCAGAGCTCGTACATTCATCGTCGCTCATACTCGATGATGCCATGGATGAGGATGTCATCAGGCATGGCGAACCGACGTTCAACGCAATATACGCCGACAAGTTCCTGGACTCGCTTGGGTTCGATTTCGGCAAATACTCCAAGGGGAGGTACTGGATACAAAGAGACACCCTAAAGGACCTGTTCTTTGCCCAAAAGGCAATCTCCAGATACAGCTACGCTCTCGCCGTCCTTGGCTCGAACGTGATGTACTCCATGTCGATGGAGCTTCTGGGCAGATACGGATTCGCCGACTCCCAGGTAGTAAGGGCGCTCGACCTTCAAAGGAGGATGTACCAGATACTGAACGAGGGCCAACTGATGGACATACTTTACGAGTCCATGCACTCCAACGAGGTGGAGTACCTGGCCATGATCCACAGGAAGACGGGCATACTCTTCATTTATCCGATGAGGATAGGCCTTGTACTGGCTGGTGTCGAGGACTATAAGCTGCTTGACGGCTATGCCAATGCGATTTCTATAGCTTTCCAGATAAAGGACGACATCCTAGGTTCCTTCGGGTCCGAGAACGTTACAGGAAAATCCTCATTCTCAGACATAGTGGAGGGTAAGAGGACCCTGCTTGTCATCAAGGCGCAGGAGAATGCCACTGAGAAACAAAGGAAGATGCTCGATAGCATCCTTGGTTATGAACATGCATCCAGGGAGGACGTAGCTACGGCCCGGGACATATTCAAGGAGACAGGCGCGTACGAGTATTGCAACGAGCTTGCGAGAGCATATGCAGAGGAGAGCAAGACGCTTTTGCCGGATGACATCTCAACTGAATCACGAAACTACTTTTTGTCATTGGCCGACTTCGTAACGGACAGGGATCTTTAGAGCGCCAACGCTGACCCAATTATGATCGAGACCATATATATCAGTAATGTCAGATGGAAAAGCGGTACTACTCTTCTGGCCTCATCTGGTGATGTATCGCGACGAAGCCTTTGGCAGATATATGATAGCATGACGATCCCGAAAGCGAAACCAGCTAACGATACCCCGCCCATATAAACAAAAAAGGGCACACTGAGACAAACATGAAGGGCGGTGAATATGATTATCCAGCGCAGATTGCCCTTTGTCCCATACATGGTCGTCACGGTCTTCAACTCTCTCTCGATGTCATTGTTATAGTCCGATAGGTCGTTTATGCCCAGATGGATCTCTGCCAATGTGTAGAAGAACAGGCAGTATAGAAAGAGGGCGGTATCTGGCCTCCCATAACAAAGATAGCCTGCAGCTGCGAACATCATGAAGTCCGTGCGGCCGAGAAGCTGTGCCACAGGGAGTCTTTGGGTCCTCTTTTTGACCTGGTAGAAGTACTCCATTGAGAACGTGTATGCCATTATGGCGTAGAGATAATACCTGTTAGGCGTTGGAAGGGTATAGATTAGCCCTGCGACCAGGACCAGGAGAAAAGCGAAGAGGAACTGAGCGCTCCCCTTTCCTATGTCACCAGAGGCCAGAGGCCTGGAACCAAAGGGCCTCCAATATTTTGTGATATTCCAGTCGACATCCCGTTTGTCGTACTCTATGTCAACGATGTCGTTAAGTATGAAAGCTGCTTCGAAGCCCAGTGTTGAGATGAGCACGGCCTTTATAGTAATGCGCCAGTCGAACGAACCATAACCCTCGAATGCCATAAAGAGCCCTGATAGAAATATTACGGGCCATACGATGATGAAGTGCGCCCTTGTAAGGTCGAGGAAAGACTTGAATTTGGAACTATGAGATGGTATGCTCATTGCAATACAAGAGAAGAAGAGAGTATTTTAAAGTTTTCTATATCGTCACATCTCTTCCATTGCAAGCTCTATGCAGACCAGAGTCGCATAGAGGTCACGCTCGGTAATGACGCCCATGTGCCCGACCCTGAATATCTTGTTGGTCAGATGCGACTGGCCTCCTGCGATCTCGATGTTATACCTTTCCCTTAGGATCCTCTTGAACTGGGAAACGTCGAAGCCTTCGGGCACCTTTACTGCAGTCACAGTGTTCGAGCAGATCTCCTCTGATAGGGGCAGCAGCTCGAAACCCAGCTCCGTCAGGCCCTCCCTCGCAATGTTCGCAAGCTCCTTGTGCCTTTCCCACCTGTTCTCTAACCCTTCCTCGTCCAGCATGTCCAGAGACTCGCGAAGACCGTATACAAGGGTCACAGGCGGTGTGTAGGGCGCATGGGCCTTGTCCTTCCGGTAGTTCTTGAGGTCGAGGTAATAGGCCATCGAATCATTTCCCTCTATGACCCTCCATGCCTTATCGCTCACCGATATGAACGCCAGTCCAGGGGGGAGGGCAAAGCATTTCTGGGAACCTGAAACGCATATGTCAACGTTCCAAAGGTCCGTCTCAAAGACATCCCCGCCCAGGGCAGAGATGGTGTCCACGACAAGTATTGCCTCTGTGTCGCTGACCAGCTCTCCGACCTCCTCCACGGGATTCCTGACGCCAGTGGAGGTCTCGTTGAACACCATGGTCACGACCTTTATGTCCGGGTTATCGTACAATGTCCTTCTGACAACACCTACATCGACCTGGTCGCCCCATTCGAACTCGAGCTTGATGACATTTGCCTTGAAGCTTTCAGCTATCTCCGCAAATCGCTCTGAGAATTTTCCATTTATGAGGCATAGGACCTTGTCACCCTCCGTTACCGAATTGGATATAGACGCTTCCATCGCCGCTGTGCCAGAACCACATAGGACATAGACCTCGTTCTTTGTCCTGAAGACCATCTTCAGCCTTTCCATCTGATCAAGGAACATCTGGGAAAACTCCTTGCCCCTATGTGGCAGTATCGGGGCGCTCATCGCCCGCGTTATCCTGGAAGGGACCACAGTGGGTCCTGGTATCATAAGCAAAAGGTCCTCACCCATAAATACACCTAGAGACATTATCACGACGTTGTTAAAAATGTTTTTGTATGCCAGGCTTTGCAATGCCTCGGATGTTTATACCTATATGCCAATTATTGCGGATAATCCTTTTAAAAGCTCTAAATTCACCCTCTTTTCAAAATTCACCATAAGTTTTTTAAATAAACTTAAAAATGATGAATTGGAGGTAATTCCATAGCGGGTAGACCTAGAACAGAACCAGTTAGCGTAGAAGAACAGATATCAAGGATCAGATTGCCAAAGAACTATGAGATCATAGGCATAGTTGAGCAGAGGATGGGATTTGGCAAGATGAGCGTCATGTGCGTCGACGGAAATACAAGGCTTTGTAGAGTGAAGACCAAGAGAAGAGGAAAGAAGTGGATAGTCGAAGGGGACATTGTCCTCGTAAAACCTTGGGAGCTCCAAGGCGATGTCAAGGGCGACATCATTTTCAAATACACCAATGCCCAGAGCGATTGGTTGAAGAGAAAAGGATATCTTAATTTTGAGTAATGCCTTAGTGCTTTCGAATATTTGCCTCGGTGGCTTAGCCTGGTATAGCGGCCGCCTCGTAAGCGGCAGGTCGGGGGTTCAAAGCCCCCCCGGGGCTCTTAGTCGGTCATGTTACAATATTATTCAGAAAATATTAAATATTATGCCATTTACTTTAATTGTTATTTCAAAAGGACTGTTTTCTTTAATAAAAAATTCAAGGTGGCCTACAGATGGATGATGATTTGCGTTTCAAGCTGCTCAAGAAGAATCTCAATTATGTTTATGCCAGGGTACCCCACTACAGAAAGGCGTTCAAAGAGGCTGGAATCACACCTGATGACATCGGTGGGATGAAAGACCTCCCAAAGGTCCCGTTCTTGTACAAGGACGACCTTAGGAAGTATTACCCAACGGGCATCCTGGCCGTTGAAAAGAGGGAGGTCGTGAGATACCATGCCTCCTCTGGAACCACCGGCAAGCCGACGGTGGTCTCCTACACCCAAAGCGACATCCGGACATGGGCACAGATGGTGGCGGACTGTCTGAGGCTCGTTGGGATCAATGAGGGGGACATCATACAAAACTCCTATGGCTACGGCTTGTTCACGGGTGGATTGGGACTTCACTATGGTGCCGAACTTCTGGGAGCGTCAGTCGTGCCAACGAGCGGGGGGAACACGCAGAGGCAGGTACAGATCATGAAGGACTTCGGTGTCCAGGTGCTGTGCTGCACGCCCTCCTATGCCCTTTATCTCGCCGAGGTTGTGGAAAGGAACGGCATCGATCCTCATGAGCTGCCTTTGAAGATAGGCGTCTTCGGGGCCGAACCATGGTCGGACAGCATGAGGAGGATAATCGAGGAGTCACTGGATATCAAGGCCTACGACATCTACGGCATGAGCGAGCTTGGGGGTCCAGGCGTAGGGATGGAATGCCCCAATCAGGACGGATTGCACGTCTGGGACGACAAGTTCATAGTTGAGATAATAGACCCAAAGACAGGCGAAGTGCTACCAGAGGGTGAGAAGGGTGAGCTGGTGTTCACATCGCTTTGGAAAGAGGCCTCGCCAGTGATAAGGTTCAGGACAGGCGACATAACATACCTCTATGAGGAGGGGTGCGAGTGCGGGAGCACGGACCAGAGGATCGGTAGGTTACTTGGACGTACTGACGACATGCTGATAATTAGGGGAGTAAACGTCTTCCCAAGCCAGATAGAACATGTCCTCTCTAAGATCAAGGGAGTCAGCGGACACTATCAGATCTATGTCGACCGAAAGGGTTCGCTCGATGAGATGGAGATATTCGTTGAGATGACCAAGGACCTCTTCAATGATTCCATGAGGGAGATTCTGGAGCTCAAGGGGCAGATAGAGGCTGATATGTACGCCATATTGAACATCAAGGTCAAGGTCACGATAGTTGAACCAGGGAAGATACCGAGGAGTGAGGGCAAGGCCCAAAGGATCGTGGACAAGAGAGTGATATGATGGTATACCAGATCTCGATATTTTTGGAAAATCGGCCTAACAGGCTTTATAGCGTCACAGAGGCGCTAAGGGAAGGCAACATCAATCTCAGGGCGGCAATGATAGCTGAAGCAGGGGATTTTGGCATCGTGAGGGCAATCGTCGACGACCCGGACATGGCCTTCAAGATACTCGAGGAGAAGAACTTCAGTGTGAAGAAGACACAGGTTGTCGGCGTTGAGGTCCCTGATGGCCCTGGAGGCCTCTCGGACATCGCAAGGGTGCTTGGAAGCAACGACATCAACATCATCTACCTTTACGCTTTCACCGTGGCCGGAAAGAACATGGCCTTCCTGATACTCAAGACCGATGATAACCAAAAGGCAAAGAAGATAATAAAGGAGCAGCTGGGCCTTAGGACGATATCCCAAAGGGACATTAACGAGCTTTAGGCGCCCATAAGCTCCTTAAGCTTGCCCAAGACCTCTCCCACGTGGCCGCTTACCTTTACCTTTTCCCATTTCCAGCGGACCCTGCCGTCTGGCCCTATGATGAATGTGCTCCTGACAACACCCTCGTATTCCTTTCCGTACATCTTCTTTTTCTGCCACACACCGTAATTCGAGAGAACGCCGTGACCCTCGTCGCTAAGAAGTGTCAGCCTCAGGTCGTTCTTGTCTATGAACTTCAAATGGCTCTTTGACGGGTCCGGGCTGATGCCGAACACCTTGGCGCCGAGCGATGCAAAGGCATCGATGTTCGCAGTGAAGTCCAAGGCCTCCATAGTGCAGCCCTGGGTGCCATCCTTGGGATAAAAGTACAGGACAAGCCATTGGCCGGCTCCATCCTTGAGACAGAACTCATCCCCTTCCTGGTCAGTAAGACAGAATTCCGGAGCAGGTTCCCCAACTTTCACCATCATATCACCTCATGTATCAATCCTGATGACATATATCCTTTCCATTGTTAATATTTATATTCCCCTATTGATATTGGATGTTATGGAAAAAAGAAAGGTAATTTTCGCTTTCATCCTGATAATTGCAATTCTGCTTTCGGGGTGCATCACAGGGGGGGAAGCGAACGGCACTAATACCCAATACAATGACAACGATGTCATAATACTCGAGACGAGCGAGCTCGACAGGCAGGCCATCGATGAACTGGCGGCCCAGATCGAGGCCCTGAGGGAGCTCAACATCGATCCGGATGGGAAGATCGCCCTGGTCAGGTATTACGGCGTCATAGGCGAGGAGGACCTTGGCACTTTCAGGGACATCCTGACATCAATTGGAGGGAACGACCTGTATTCAGCAGTCGTGCTATGGGTTGATACGCCAGGAGGGGGTGTAGGGTCCACGGCCGCCATGTACAATGAGATATCCTCGCTAAGGGCCCTGAAGCCTGTCGTCATGTACACAAGCGAACTGTTGGCATCGGGAGGGTATTACCTGGCTTGTGCCGCCGACAAGGTGATCGCCGACCCAGGAGCCCTGGTGGGGAACATCAGCACAATATACGTTCATACGGACGCTTCCCAGTACTACAGCGACTTCGGGATCAGGCTGACCATAATTAAGACAGGCGAGTACAAGGACATAGGGGCAGATTGGAGGAGCCTCACGGATGAGGAGTACCAATGGATGAGCGACATGACATATGACGCCTTCAACAGATTCGTGCACGTCGTGGCCCTTGGCAGGGGGATGAGCAACGCCAGGGCACTGGAGCTCTCGGATGGAAGGATATGGCTTGCCAAGGACGCCCTTGGGATCGGCCTCGTCGATGGCATAGGCAGTCTGGAAAATGCGATATCCGTGGCTGAAGGGCTTGCAGGATTGGAAAAGGCGGATGTCATACTGTTCGAAGTATGGGATGAGGGGTCGCTGAAGACGAGCGGCTATCATGCGACCTTAAGATACCAATGGGAAGAGACTATAGACTTTGATGATTTCAGCTAGTGATCTCTATTGACTTTATTTCTGGGATATACTTCCCAGCCTCACTTTCAAGTATGGACTTCATGCTCTCCATGACCTCCTTCTTTAGGCCAGAGCCGTCTATCTTGACATTGCCTTCCTCATCAATCCCTATCTTGTTCTTCTTCTTATCGAAGTTCCTGAAATGGATGTCGATCAGGGATAGCAGCTTCTCCTTGGTGTCTGTGACCTCCCTCAAGACCTTCACTTCATATTCCAGCGCCCTGCTGGCCAGGGAATGATTGAAGTCCAGTGTGACCCTGCCTGATGACACGTTCTTCACTGTGGCCCACTTGCCACCTATGTCCAGGCTCATGCCGGGCCTCGGCATTATGCCCTGCTTGGAGAACTCCCTGAGCGGCACTGTGGTGATGAGCTTCGGGTCCCTCATTCCAAAACCCTTTTCCGGAGATATCTCAACGACCATTTCCTCGCCGACAGACATATCAAGAAGGGAATCGTCCAGCCCCTCTATGACATGCCTTGCGCCTACGACGACTATGACAGGGCCGAACGTCTTGTTGTTCTGATAGAGTCCGGTCTCCTTGGCCTTCTCCTCATTAGTTACATCAAAGTATGTACCAGTGCTCTTAATTTTTCCTATGTAGTCAATTTCGACAAAATCGCCTTCTTTCATCACTACACCAACTGCAAATAAGAAAGTGTGTTTATAAAGCTAACGTCATTGGTACTTCCTTAGATACCCACCCTTGTCAATAATGTTCGCAAGCATCCTGCCGTTGAATATCCCGAACCCCAAGAAATTGCCTGAAAGGTCCCCAACGAGCTTCCTGCCCAGGGAGATGCCATCCGGAAGGTTCTCCTTGAAGATGTCCCTGCCAAAAAGAAAGAGCTGACTAGACCGCTCGTCAAGATATACTGTATTCTCCTTAGCGAGAGGATGGATGACCGATCCGAACTCCAAGGAAGACCTGAACCGCCCCCCCACTATCTCACCAAGCTTTAAGCCTGCATAAGATGGGTCCTTTCCCACGTCATCGATGGACCTTAGAAGCTCCGAAACACATGGAGTCAAGAGGAAGAGCTCGTTGTAGTTGCCCTTCTTTGACATTATGCGCCCTTCCTCGAGCAGGTCTGCATCCACTCCGAAATGCTCAAGCTCCCTCTTGAGCAACAGAAGCTCCTCCTCACTTGCCGGTGTCATCATAATAAAACCTGGTTAGCGCTAATTCTATCCTTATCCGCTGCGCGAGCGGCAGCAGCCACCCTGGCATATCCTCAATTTGTTCATGGTCCACGCCAGGACACGACGAGTCAATGTATAGATATATCCCTGTTCCATCTGGGAGCGTATGCTTTGCAACCTCATCCTCATCATCCAAGGGCTTGAAGAGCATGGCATAGGGGAAAAGCCTACATATCAATGGTTTGTACTGATGTATCCTGCATCTCCGGTCATCGAGGAATATGCATCCAAGGTCCCATTCCCTCCGGGATATCACAGGGGTCCTGAGCACCAAGTTGTATTCGGTGAAATCGGCATCCTCCTGCAATCTGCCAATCCTTTGCATGTCGTCCCGGGACAATGGCACTGTCCTGCAATGACAGCACTCGCCGCACATCCTGCATGTGTACCTCTGTCCTCTGTAAGGTATGAGATTTTCCTTCACGAAATAATAAATATAAAAAAAGGTAAAAAAAGTTTTTTAAAGACTCGATAGTTTCACAAGCTTGTCCCAGCGCCTGTCGATCTCTTCCTGGATGTTTTTGAGGATTTCCTCGTTACCTGGGGCGAAGAGGTGCTTGAACCTGCCCTGGGTCTTGAGGTACTCGGTCACGGGGACCTTCTCCTTCTTGCCAGTGGCTATCAGATTGGATTGGCCTGTGAGATTGTAGACATCGTTCTCGATCTCGTATATTGGCCAGAAACAGCAGTCAACGGCCAACTTTGCGACATCGATGGATGCATCGGCCGCATGTCTCCAACCTCTCGGACATGGCGAGAAAGTGTTCATGAACTTCGGCCCCTCAATCTCCATGGCCTTCTCTACCTTCTTTATCAGGTCCATGTAGTATCCTGGGGACACCTGTGCGATGTAAGGCAGATGATGTCCGGCGATTACCTCCGTGAGGTCCTTGGGGTACTGCTTCTTTCCAGGTATGACCTTGCCAGCTGGCGATGTGGTCGTTGAAGCCCCCATGGGGGTCGCGGAAGACCTCTGTATGCCTGTGTTCATGTAGGCCTCGTTGTTATAGCATACGTACATGAAGTCATGGCCTCTCTCCAGCGCCCCGGAAAGCGATTGTATGCCTATGTCGTAAGTTCCGCCGTCCCCGCCGAACGCGATGAACTTTACCTTCTTGTCCTGCGGTATCGTACCGAATCTCTTATGGGCCCTGAACATCGCCTCGGCGCCGCTGATCGTGGCAGCTGAGTTCTCGAACGCATTGTGTATGAAAGGATTCTTCCATGCCGTGTAGGGGTATATGGTCGTGGACACCTCGAGGCAGCCGGTCGCGCAGGACACCACTACTGGATAGTCTGTCGCAAGAAGTATCTGCCTGACTATGATCGATGCGCCGCAACCTGCGCATAGCCTGTGGCCCCCAGTGAGCCTTTCTTCCCTCTCAGTCAATTGTTTTAGACTTGCCATCTCAATCACCCCTCACTCCGATGTAATGAACATCCCCTGGCATCTTTGCCTGTGCGGTCATTAGCCTGTCGTAGACGCCTTCTATCTGGACCGCGCTTATGTCCCTGCCGCCAAGCCCGAATATGTAATTGACTATGCTTGGCTTACCATCGACATCGTACATTGCGTTCCTTATCTCGTTGAAGAGCGGCCCGCCGAATCCACCGAACGAGGCTGACCTGTCTAGTACTGCGACACTCTTCAGCCCGGAAAGGCATTCCCTTATCTCTTCCACGGGGAACGGCCTGAACAGCCTGACCTTGAGCATTCCGACCTTCTTGCCCTCAGACCTCATCTTGTCGACGACAAACTTAGTGGTGCCGGCAGTGCTCGACATGGTAACTATGGCACAGTCAGCATCATCAAGGTGATATGACTCCAAAATGTCGTAGTTCCTTCCGGTGTAGTTGCTGTACTCCTTCGATATCTTCTTGACAACTGGGAGCGCCTTCTCCATGGCCTCGACCTGCTGCCTCTTGTGCTCGAAGTAGTAGTCGGTAAGGTCCAGTGGCCCGTATGTCACCGGATTCTCAATGTCCAGCAGAGGATAGAACGGCTCGTACTCTCCAATGAACTTCCTTACCTCTGCATCCTCTAGCGTATCCACCTTCTCAATCTTGTGCGATGTTATGAAACCGTCAAGATTCACCATCACTGGCAGCCTAACGTCCTTGTGCTCTCCGATCCTGACACCCATGAACATCGTGTCATAGACCTCTTGGGCGTTCTCGTTGTAGATCTGGATCCATCCGGAGTCCCTGCATCCCATCGAATCGGAATGGTCGCCGTGAATGTTGATGGGTGCGGAAAGCGCCCTGTTCATCACACACATTATTATAGGCAATCTGTTCGAGGCCGCGATGTAGACTATCTCGAACATGAGGGCCAGCCCATTGGCGGCCGTCGAAGTGATGACCCTGCCGCCGGCAGCGGCCGCTCCCACACAGGCGCTCATGGCAGAGTGCTCGGACTCCACGCAGATGAGCTCGGTGTCGACCTCGCCGTTTGCCACATATTCGCTGAACTTCTCCATCATGGTGGTCTGTGGGGTGATGGGGTACGCCGCAACGACGTGCGGATTGATCTGCTTCGTGGAATATGCCGCAGCAATGTTGCCTGCCATGGCCATTGATCTTGCCATATTAATCACCCTCCTCGCCTTCGACCACCATCTTGATGGCGTCGAACGGACATACCTTCATGCATATGCCGCATCCCTTGCAGAAGTCGAAGTCGACCCCGACCATCTTCTTGTCCTTGACAATGACAGCAGAATCCGGGCAGCATATCCAGCAGTACATGCAGTGCTTGCAGTTCTCCATAATGTGCACGGGCCTCTCGGTCCTCCAATCACCCGTATGATATTCCTGGGCATTGCCTGCATCAAGGATAAGGCCACCCCAAGGTATCTCTTTCCAAGTCTTTTCTTGGTCCATATTCACACCGCCTCATAAGCAGCCTTTATAGCTTCCTTGTTCGCTATAATGGCCTTCTGTGACAATTTCTCCTTGAACTTCTCCTCAGTTACATCGAGAAGATTTTCAAGCTTTACCAGACCGCTTGCCTTCACAAGGGCTCCAGCGCATGACGTGTTGGCCACAGGCCTGCCGATCGTCTCCATGGCGATCTTCGTAGCATTGAAGGCATATATCTTGCCATTGAAACCCAATTGGGCCCTTAGTTCCCCTTCACCCAACGGAGTGTTTACGATAAGGATCCCATCATCGGAAAGCCCTTCTGTGACATTCACACTGCCAAGCAGCGTGGGATCCAGTACCATCACAATATCTGGCGTATATACCTGGCTGTGTATCTTTATCGGCTCATCACTAATGCGTGTGAAGGCCTTTATGGGTGCACCCATCCTCTCTGGGCCAAACTCGGGGAACGCCTGAATGTAGTTGCCCTCCAATATGGCCGCCTCTGCGATAAGCTCTGAGGCAGTGACAACGCCTTGGCCACCCCTTCCGTGCCATCTTATCTCTTTTAGACCCATTATTATTCCTCTCCAAAACATTCTACTTTCTTCTTTAGTTTGATCCATTCGTCATCGACATGCTTTTGCAATGAACGTATGGTCTCCTCGTCCAATTTTCTGAACCTTCCCTGTGATCTCAGATAATCGATTATTGGTTTCTTCTTCTCGTCCTTAATGTCCTTGTTGATCTTGTACTTGCCATAGGTCACCTCATATAAGGGAAATATACATGACTCGGTTGCGAGGCGAGACAACTCTATGGTCTTTTCTGGGGGGTATTTCCATCCTGTGGGACAGGGCGCGTATATATGCATGTAGCAAGGGCCCTTTATGTCCTTCATCTTCTTTGCTTTCTTGATCAAATCCTCAGGGTAGGCCACCGAAGCCGTGCAAGCGTATGGTATGTCGTGCGCAGCCATTATTTCGACGATGTTCTTCTTGTTAGTTTGTTTCCAGAAACGTGTATTTCCGACTGGTGTTGTCGTGGTCCAGGCCCCTTTAGGTGTGGCCGAGGACCTTTGAATGCCTGTGTTCATGTAGGCCTCATTATCGTAACAGACGTACTTCACATCATGACCCCTTTCCACTGCGCCTGAGAGGGCTTGGATGCCTATGTCGACAGTTCCTCCGTCCCCTGCCCAGCCGACCACGGTCACGCCGTCCTTCTTGCCCTTGGCCTTTAGGGCGGCCTCCATGCCTGATATCGCGGCCCCAGTGGCCTCGAACGCCACATATTGCAGTGGGATCTCAAGGCAGGAATATGGGAAAACTCCGGGTATGACTGCCCAGCAGCATGCGGGTATGGCCATCATGGTGTCCTTTCCCAGGGCCTTCAAAAGGTACCTCATCGCAAGCGAACCTCCGCATCCCAGGCAGGCCATATGCCCCTTTTCCATCAGCTCTTGTTCGGGAATTGTTAGTTTCATGAGCTCACCCCTTTAACCCTATCCATTTGAAGGATTCCTCCTTCGTGTCTGTTGTCTTCATGCAATCATCTATTATCTCGAAGATGACATCAAGCGTGACGTCCCTTCCGCCGATGCCCACGACGTAACCCTTTACAAGGGGTCTGTCGTCCATGTTGTAGAGAGCCGACTTTATCTCTGTGAAGAACGCACCCTCATATCCGAAGCAGAAGCTCCTGTCAAGGACACCTATGATCTTTACGTCCTTAGCCAACTTTTTGAACTCCTCCACAGGGAACGGCCGAAACACCCTGAGTCTGGCAAGGCCGACCTTATGCCCCTTGTCCCTCATCTCATCTACCGCTATCCTTATGGTCGAGCTCATCGACCCTGCCGCCACAAGGACGATGTCGGCGCCATCGCATCTGTAGAGGTCCAAAAAGCCGCCATAGGACCTGCCAAAGACCTTCTCAAAGTCCCTCTCGACCTCTATTATCTTGTTTTTCGCGTTCTCCATAGCCTCTGCTATCTTGTACCTGAACTCATAGTAGTACTGGTGAGGCATGCTAAGAGAACCGAAGCTCATAGGTCTGTTCACATCCAGCTTGTACTCCGGGTCGAACGTCCCTAGGAAATCGTCCACCTTCTCCTGGTCCGGAATGTCCACTATCTCTGATGTATGTGAGAGTAGGAAGGCGTCCTCCGAGAGCATTGCGGGCAGGAGGACGTCCTTGTCCTCTGCGACCTTGTAGAGTTGTATCATCGTGTCCAGGACCTCCTGGCACGACTCACAATAGAACTGCATCCATCCAGTGTCCCTCTGGGCTATCGAATCGGTCTGGTCAGCCCATACGCTCCAAGGCGGTGCAAGGCCCCTATTGATGTTCACCATCACGATGGGCGTCCTTGACGCCGATGCCCAATGAAGGATCTCATGCATCAGCAAGAGCCCCTGTGCGGATGTTGCCGTAAATGTCCTGGCGCCGACCAACGATGCGGATACCGCTGCTGCCATGGCAGAGTGCTCGGACTCCACCTTCACAAATTCCGTCTTGAACTCGCCGTTGGCGATGAGATCGGCAATCTTCTCAACGATCTTCGTTTGCGGGGTTATCGGATAAGCTGAAATGACCTCTGCCCTGACGAGCATAGATCCGTATGCTGCGGCAGAATTGCCAGAAAGCACCTTCTTCATATGGATTCCTCCTCGACCATCACGATCGCATCGAAAGGGCATTCATTGGCGCATATGCCGCAGCCTTTGCAATAATCAAGGTCGACCTTGGGCAGATCTTCCACAATGATGATGGAGACATCGGGACAGTACTTCCAGCAGATGCCGCACTTTTTACATTTTTCAAGGTCGATTATCGGCCTCATGGTCCTCCATCCGCCGGTCTTGAAGACCAGGGAAGACCCTGTGGCAATGGGCGAGGGCGGGAGTTCCTTGTACGAATTATAGTTAATCTCATGATCATCTGGCATTTTGATCCACCAAAATACTGTTATATGCGTCCTTAGCCGCTTGCACATTCTCCTCTACTTTTGAAGGCACCCTATTCCTGATAGAGGATGTCAACATGTCAATGGACACGACCCCGGTGGCCTTTGATACCGCTCCCAGTATGGAAGTGTTCACGATCGGTGCGCTAACGGAGCCCAGCCCGTACTTCCTTGCTATGCTCGTCGCATTGACCACGGCCACCCTGTGGCTACCAACGTCTATGTCGCCGGGGGCCTTGTGCGAGTTCACTATGACCCATCCGTTCTCCTTGAGCCCCTCCGTCACGTCGATTATCTCGAGAAGAGTGGGATCTAGCACAACAACATGGTCAGGAGTGTATATATTGGTCCTCAACCTTATCGGGCTGTCATCTATCCTGGTGTAGGCAGTTACTGGCGCACCCCTACGTTCCACCCCAAAATATGGGAAGGCCTGGACGAATTTTCCTTCGAGAAAGGCGGCCTCTGCCAAGATCTCGGCACCTATCACGGCCCCTTGTCCGCCTCTTCCGTGAAACCTTATCTCTATCAAATTATTGCCTCCAAAACATTGACCAAGATTGATCAAAAATATTTTGTCCTTATAAGAATGTTAATTCTACTTGTCATTAATTTATAAATGTTTCTGATTTACGATTATTGAAATATCATAATTGTAAACAATAATGAAAAATAGATTTACAATGTTTTAATATAGCCTTTTTTATAGTAATTTTGAATAATATAATATAAATATTAAGACAAAATAGATATTTGACATCTATTTTGCCACATTTCTGCGCATAGCTAGGCAGCGTTCACGGAGGGTCGGGGACCGCATCCTCGTTGCATCCGAGTATTGGCAGGGAGGAGCTCCTTAACGCCCTGATCACAGGGAATGCGACCGTTGCGGCCACGACGCATATCAGCGCACGCTCTATGGGATATATGAACAATATGAATCTGTAGGCCTCGCTGGGAAGCTCGAATGGGGGGAACATCGCTATCGTTGAGCCAAGCAGGTGGTCGCAAAGTACGCCAGCCATGCAGAAGAGGGCAATCAGCGGATATCCGTACTTAAACTCCCTATGGCCCTGCGGCTTTATGAAAGGCCTTGTCACTATAACCGCCAGCAACGTGGCTATATGAAGGTAAGGATAGTACCACAGCTCCAGCCCCAGCGGCGAAGAATACCATATAAGGATGGCCAGCGCCATTATCGCTATGGCCTCCCTTGCCCTCCCCCATGCCAGAAGGGCAGCGGTCAAGGCGCCAATGGTGGCAGGAATGAAGAACAGCAATTGAATTCCCTGGCCTGTCAGTATCATCCCAGCGAAGGAGCCGACAAGCACGGTCAGCGTCCCAAGGACCGGACCAAGAAGTATGGCCACGACCATTATGAGCACCGACCCTAGCGATATAGTGTAACCTGTTCCAAAAATGGGTATTATTGGAACGTATCCAGACGCCACTATCAATGACGCCATGATACCAACCAATGCGATCTCCTGACCTTGCATCCTCATGATATTACCTGCTGTATAATTATTCTACCTGTTGTAATAAAGTACATTACGTTATAATGGTAGAATATATAAATTTTACCTTCGATTAATGCGCATGCAAGAGGGTTGCCTAGGTTTTGGGAACATGGATGAGGAGGTATTTCCATACATCCTATTCCTTCCAAAGGACAGGGACAAGCTCGTCTCCATGCTTAACGGGGTCTTTGGGAGCGAGGCCAAGATAGAGATATTGAAGAGGGTGCCGGCCTGCGGGGAGATAAAGATATACCAGAAGAATCTGATAGGGGAGCTGCCTTACTCCAACAAGACAGTGATAAAGAATCTTAAAGAGCTGTGCGAGTTCAACATTCTGCATGAGAAGATGGAGAAGCAGAGGGGAGAGAAGGATGTCTGGGTCAAATACTATCTTGTGGACGAAAGGATGACATGGCTAGTGCTGCTCTTTAAGAGGCCTTCAGAGATAAACAACATGAAAAGCATCATCCTGCAACTTACCCGATTATACTACAAGAGCATCGTGGACCTGGGAAGCAAGTATGGGATAGGCGAGGACGACATAAAGAAGGAGATGAGCTAGCGGGCTGCCGAAACGATCCTTATTATGTCCCCATCCTGAAGCTCATAATCATCTGATATCCTTCTGCATGTTCGGGCATTGACGGCATAAATGTAGTTCTTTGCGATGTCAGTGTGGATCTTTTCCGCAAGCTCCCTGGGCCTTGAACCCTTCCTGAGCAGGTAAGCGTCCGGAAGGACGGCTTCCTTGCTGTCACACATCTTCTTGTCGTTCTCGACAGGATAGACGATTATCCTTCCGAGGATGTCAAACACTGCCTTGTTTATGCAGTTCTGAACGCCTGTGGAACCATGCTTTTCCATAAGCTTCCTGACGGTCTCGAGCGCATCGAGCTGTTTTTGTGAAAGTTCGCCCAATATCTCGAAATCCGGGGCTCCGGGAACATAGGATATGAGGTTCGCGCTGCTGGCCTTCTTGAGCATCAGTTCTGCCACAGCACTCACTGGCATTACGTTCTCAACGTTATCCATCAAGTGCTTGATGTTCTCGTCATCTGCCACGTCCATCTTGTTGGCGGCAATGACAATTGGCCTGGTATTCTTCCTTATCTCTGTGGAGAATGCGGACAGGTCGTCGTCGCCCCAGGACTTCGGTCGCTCTGGGTCGAGGTCTAGCTTCCTTACTGCCAGGTGCGCATCCTCCTCCGATATACCTATGCCTGAGAAGTGCTCTGCAATGACATTGTAGATGTTGGCATTTGTAAGGTTGATCTTTCTTGAGAACTTGTCCCAGTTCTTCTTGAACAGCGATGCGAACCACAGGTCTATCTCCCTCTCAAGGAAACTCACATCGTCCACCGGGTCGTGAGTGCCCTTCTTCACACAGTTGCCGACCTCATCGGTGGACCCAGATGCGTCAACGACATGTATCAGGACATTTGCTCGCCTGATGTCGTCAAGGAACTGATTTCCAAGGCCCTTGCCAAGGTGGGCATCAGGGACGATCCCAGCAACATCGATGACCGAAGTTGGCACAAATCTGATGCCGTCAACGCAGTCAGCATTCCTGGGATTGCATTGCAGCCCAAGCTCGTCACAGGGACACTTTGATGTGACATATGTCACGCCCTTATTGGAATCTATGGTGGTGAAAGGGTAGTTAGCCACTTCGGCAGTGCCATGGGTGCACGCATTGAAAAAAGTGGATTTTCCTACATTTGGCTTGCCTACTATGCCGATCTCCATAAAAACGCCACCTTGTTTAAATCATTCAACGCTTAAATATATTTCTAAACATGGTTCTGCACGACACAGGACGCATACGCAAATAATATATTGTACATTCACAGATTAATGTAAAAGCCGATTAAAATATGTTTTTGTCTGCTGATATATGGGTAGGGAGGTCGTACATGAAAAGATTGCCTTTGAACGATTGGCATGAGAAATATGGAAAGATGGACGAGTATGCCGGATGGAACATGCCCATGTGGTATGATGGCATAAAGCAGGAGCACTTGGCAGTGAGGAATCAGGTGGGTATCTTCGATGTCTCCCACATGGGCGAGTTGATATTCAGCGGAAAGGATGCGCTTAGATTCCTGCAGATAACGACCACTAACGATATCGCCAAACCACCCCCCATCTCAGGGACATACACGCTAGTCCTTAACGAAAGGGGCGCTGTGAAGGACGAGACGCTGGTCTATAACATCGGCAATGACAGGTATATGATGGTGTGTGACGCCGTGGCAGTACAAAAGCTCGTTTCCTACTTCAA